>JBKOUH010000452.1:0-3873 GCA_046723285.1 Pseudomonadota bacterium | reverse complement strand
GGACAATACTCCGTCGGCACACCCTATCGCGTCGGAGGCCGCATCTACGTTCCGCGCGAGGAACTCGACTACGACCGGGTCGGAACCGCGTCCTGGTACGGCGCGGACTTCCACGGCCGCCGCACGGCCAGCGGCGAGATTTACAACATGCACGCATTGACCGCGGCACATCCGACCTTGCCGCTGTCGACGGTCGTGCGCGTGAGCAATCTCGACAACGGCCTCAGCGTCGTCGTGCGCATCAATGACCGCGGCCCCTACGTCGGGAACCGTATCATCGACCTATCGCGCGCCGGCGCACGCACGCTCGGCTTCGACGCGCGGGGCACCACGCGCGTGCGCGTCACGGTGTTGCGCGAGGCGACGCTGCGGCTGAAGAGCGGCGGCGCGATCGCCGACGCCGCTGCCGAGGCGGGTGAGCGTCTATCGGTGACGACCTCGTCACGGCCGCGGCGGATGCGCGCCAGACCCCGGCGCTAGGCGCAGGCCGGGCCGGGAACGCCGGCCCGGCCGCGCATCGTATCTTCGTCCAAGGGCAGTTCGGCAGCGACCGGGCACAATGATCGGCGTGCCCGTGGTAGGATGCTTCACGCCGTTGCAGCGTGGGGCGCGTTGCATCGGCCCGGCGGGCAAACGGCAAAGGGGACGATCGCCATGGCGGGACGTTTCGCGCCGAAGCTGGCCATCCTCGGCCTGGCTTTGACGGCGGCAGCGTGCGGTTCATCGCGCGGCATACCGGGACCGACGGGAACACCCTACCGCGCCTACATCGTGGGCCAGCCCTATCTGATCAACGGGCGCACCTACACGCCGCGCGAGGACTTCGATTACGACCGCACCGGCACCGCCTCGTGGTACGGCTCGGATTTCCACGGCCGGCGCACAGCCAACGGCGAAACCTACGACATGAACGCGCTGACCGCCGCGCATACGACGCTGCCGATGCCCACGATCGTGCGCGTCACCAATCTCGACAACGGCCGCAGCGTCGTCGTGCGCATCAACGACCGCGGGCCCTTCGTCGAGGACCGCATCATCGACATGTCGCGCGCCGGCGCGCGCGAGCTGGGCTTCGAGGGCAGGGGGCTTGCCCGCGTGCGCGTCACCGTCATGCGCGAGGCTTCGCTGCGCCTGAAGCAGGCGGCGGGCGTGGCGGATGCGGATCAAGGGCGCGAAGCAACACTGGTAGGCCCGCCGCAACTCTCGGCCCAACCCGATACACCGCGCTGAATTCGCCCACGCGGCTTCCTGAATAGCGGGGCGTGCGCCGCCTGTTCCACGTTGACGGGCGATTGGCGGCTGTGGCACCCCTGCTGCGCCTATCGGATCAGGGGGATCGCATGCGCAAGCGATTGGTGTTGCTGGCAACGGCGCTCATGGCCCTTGCCGCGCCTGCCGCGGCCGAAACCACGCGCGCCAAGCAGGCGATCCTGATCGAGCATCCGGGCGGGCGCGTGCTGTTCGAGAAGGCGGCGGACAAGTCGATGGCGCCGTCTTCGATGACGAAGCTGATGACGCTCTATCTCGCGTTCGCCGCGCTCGAGGAAAAGCGCGTCACCGAGACGACGACGGTCAAGATCAGCAAGCGCGCTGCCGCCGCGCGCGGCGCCACCGTCGGTCTCGAGGCCGGCGATTCGGTGCCCTTCGGCGACCTCGTGCGCGCTGCGGCCGTTGCCTCGGCCAACGACGCGGCCATCGCGCTCGCGGAACATTTGGGCCGCAGCGAGGCCGCGTTCGCCAAGACGATGACGAAGACGGCGGGAGAACTCGGGCTCGAGGGCAGCCGCTTCGCCAACGCCACGGGCCAGACGGCGAAGAATCACCGCATGACCGCGGCCGACGTCGCCAAGCTCGCCGGCATCATTCTGCAGAAATATCCCGAGCGCTATCGCATCTTCGGCGAGCGCGAATTCAAATTCCGCGGCCAGAGCCACGCGAACCGCAACCCGCTGCTCGGCAGCTTCGCCGGCGCCGACGGGATCAAGACCGGACAGACCTCGGCCGGCGGCTACGGCATCGCCGCTTCGGCCGTGCGCGACGGCAAGCGGCTCATCCTCGTCATCAACGGTCTGCCGAGCGAAGAGGCGCGCGCGGCGGAAGCGCGGCGCCTGCTGGAGTGGGGCTTCGGCCGGCTTTCGCGCTGATCCGGCGCCCGTGCTAGACAAAGCGAATGGGGCGTGCGCGGTTCATCAGCTTCGAGGGCGGAGAGGGGAGCGGGAAGTCGAATCATTCGCGCCGCCTCGCCGACTGGCTGAAAGGACAGGGCCAAGAGGTCGTGCTCACCCGCGAACCCGGCGGCACGCCGGGCGCCGAGGAAATCCGCAAGCTCCTCGTCCAGGGCGAAGCCACGCGCTGGGAGCCGATGACCGAGGCGCTGCTGCACTATGCGGCGCGGCGCGATCATGTCACCAAGGTGATCCGTCCGGCGCTCGCGCGCGGCGCCTGGGTCGTCACCGACCGCTTCATCGATTCGACGATGGCCTATCAAGGATACGGCCACGGCCTCGGTGCGGAACCGATCGAGCTGTTGCGAAAGCTCGTGCTCGGCGATTTCGCACCCGGCCTGACGCTGCTGTTCGACGTGCCGGCCGCTCTCGGCCTGCAGCGCGCCGGCAAGCGCAACGTCGCCGGCACCGTCGGCGGCGCGCGTGCCGACGCACGCTATGAGAGTATGGGCGAAGCGTTCCACGGCCGCGTGCGCGAGGGCTTCCTCGCGATCGCGCGCGCCGAACCCGAGCGCGTGACCGTCGTCGATTCGTCGAAGCCGGTGGCGGATGTCGCGGCGGCGGTCGTGGCCGCAATCCGCGCACATTTCTCGGATCAATTGCGGTGATGGCACGCGAAGAGGAAGACGAAGAACCGCCGCCCGGCATCCCGCCGCGCGAGAATCCCGGTCTCGTCGGCCATGAAAGCGCCGAGCGGCAGCTCGTGCGCTCGTTCCGCTCGGGCCGCATGCATCATGCCTGGCTCATCACCGGGCCGCCGGGCATCGGCAAGGCGACACTGGCGTTCCGGCTCGCGCGCTGGATCTTCGCGGATCGGGCGCGCGCGCGCGCGGCCGCCGACGAGACGCTCCATGTCGAATCCAATCATCCGGTGTTCCGCCAGGTCGCGAGCGGCGGCCATCCCGATCTGCGCGTGCTGAAGCGCGAGCCGAACGAGAAGACCGGCAAGATGCGCAGCGAGATCTCGGTCGAGCAGGCGCGCGAGGCGATCAAGTTCTTGCATCTGACGCCGGCGCTGGGCGGCTGGCGCATCGTCATTGTGGACTCCGTCGACGATCTCAGTACCGCGGCGGCGAATTCGTTGTTGAAGGCGCTTGAGGAGCCGCCGGCGCGCGGGCTCTTCCTTCTCGTCAACCATGCGATCAGCCGCGCGCTGCCGACGATCCGCTCGCGTTGCCAGCGCCTGGTGCTGCAGCCGCTCGACAGCGCCAGCGTCGAGGCCATCGTCGCGAAATCGATGCCCGATCTGCCGCGAAGCGAGCTCGCGGAGCTCGCGCGGCTCTCCGAGGGAAGCCCGGGGCGGGCGCTGGCGCTCGCCGCGGCCGGCGGGCTCGAATTGCTGCACGAAATGCAGGCCGTCCTCGCGAGGCTGCCGCAACTCGACGCCGCCGCGCTCGAGCGCTTGACCGAGAAGACCGCGCGCGCCGGCGAGGACGCGATCGCGTCGCTCCGCGATCTCTTGCTCTGGTGGCTCGCCGAACGCGTCAAGGCCAGTGCTGCAAGCGCAGCACCTAGTGGCCTTGATCGCTGGGCGCGGCTGTGGGAAAACACCGCGCGCCTGTTCGAGCGGGCCGAGGCGGCCAGCCTCGATCGCAAGCAGGCCCTGCTCGAAATCTTCTACGACATCCAAGCCACGGCACGCGCGGCC
>JBKOUH010000264.1:0-5243 GCA_046723285.1 Pseudomonadota bacterium | reverse complement strand
TTCGATCAGCGTGCCATCAACGGAGAAGTGCTCGCGCGAGAGAAGGGCGCGAACCTGCGCCTGGTTGAGCACGGCCGCCATGAACTCCCGCGCCAGGTCGCCGTCAATCAGCCGATCCCGGTTCTTCGCGAACACGCTCGGGTCCCACACCGGCGCATCCATCGACAGGCCGACGAACCAGCGGAACAGAAGATTGTATTCGAGCTGCTCCATGAGCTGGCGCTCCGAACGCACCGTATAAAAGGCCTGCAGCAGCAGCGCCCGCAACAGCTTCTCGGGCGGAATCGATGGCCGGCCCGTCACCGAGTACAGCTTGGCGAACTGCGGCGAGAGCGCCTCAAGCGCGCCGTCCACGATCGCACGGATCGGCCGCAACGGATGATCTTGCGGCACTCGTTGCTCAGGCCGCACGTACGAGAACATCCCTTCCGTCCGCTCGTCACCGCCGCGCATCCCACGCTCCCTCGTTGAATGCACCGCAGGGAATCACAGCTCTCGATGCTTTGCGACCGGGTTTTTCATCAGCCTGTTAAGTGCCGCAGCAACGCCTATCAACGGGTTAATTACTCCCTCACCTTTCCCGCATAGCCGGAGCCCCTCGGATAGTGCAGCGCCCTGGCCTGCTCGATAATCCTCGATCAATCCACGCTTCAATATGTGCATGTTCCGTTTGAGCCCGTTGACGCATTCGCCTCCGCCCGCCATCTTCCGCGCGCGGCTCGATCGCGCCGCTTCCCTCCGCCTCGCGCCCCCCGCACGTAAGAGCAGATGCATCAGCCCGCCGTTTCGCACACCTCGATGGCCAACGCCATCCGCGCGCTCGCCATGGACGCCGTCGAGCGCGCGAAATCGGGGCATCCGGGCATGCCGATGGGCATGGCCGACGTGGCGACGATCCTGTTCACGCAATTCCTGAAATTCGATCCGCGGCATCCGGATTGGCCGGATCGCGACCGCTTCGTGCTCTCGGCCGGCCACGGCTCGATGCTGCTCTATGCGGTGCTGCACCTCACGGGCTACGGCGACATGACGCTCGACGAGCTGCGCCGCTTCCGGCAGCTCGGCAGCAAAACGGCGGGGCACCCCGAATACGGGCACGCCGCCGGCATCGAGACGACGACGGGGCCGCTGGGGCAGGGGCTCGGCAACGCGGTCGGCATGGCGATCGCCGAGCGCATCCTCGCCGCGCGCTTCGGCGACGCTGTTGTCGATCACTATACTTATGTGTTGGCCGGCGACGGCTGCCTGATGGAAGGCGTCTCGCAGGAAGCGATCACGCTCGCGGGGCACTTGAAACTCGCGAAGCTCATCTGCCTCTTCGACGACAACAAGATCTCGATCGACGGGCCGACGAGCCTCGCCACCTCCGAAGACGCGACCTTGCGCTTCGCCGCGGCCGGTTGGCGCGTGCTCGAAGCCGACGGCCACGATCCGGCGGCGGTGACGGCGGCGCTGAGCGCGGCGCGCAAGAGCGACGGCCGGCCGACGCTGATCCGCTGCCGCACCGTCATCGGCTACGGCGCGCCCACCAAGGCCGGCACGGCCTCGACCCACGGCTCGCCGCTCGGCGAGAAGGAAGTCGCCGGCGCGCGCGAGAAGCTCGGCTGGCCGCATGCGCCGTTCGTGGTGCCGAACGAGATCGTCTCGGCGTGGCGCGCCTATGGCGCGCGCGGCGCCGCCGATTTCGAAGCGTGGACGAAGCGCCTCGCCGGGACGCCAGCCGCCGCGCGCGCGGAATTCGAGCGCGTCACGGCGGGCGATCTTCCGGCCTCGTTCGCGGGCGTGATCGAGGCGATCAAGGCCAAGGCCGCGGCCGAGAAGCCGAAACTCGCGACGCGCCAATGCTCGGGCAACGTGCTCGAGGAGCTCGTGAAGATCATGCCCGAGCTTGTGGGCGGCTCGGCGGACCTCACCGGCTCGGTCAACACGCAGACCAAGACCAAGGCGGTCATCAAGGCCGGCGATTTTTCGGGCGGCTACATCCATTACGGCGTGCGCGAGCACGGCATGGCGGCGGCGATGAACGGCATGGCGCTGCATCGCGGCGTCATTCCCTATGGCGGCACGTTCCTCGTCTTCACCGATTACTGCCGGCCCTCGATCCGCCTCTCGGCGCTGATGGGCGTGCGCGTCGTCTACGTGATGACGCACGATTCGATCGGCCTCGGCGAGGACGGTCCGACGCATCAGCCGGTCGAGCACCTCGCGGCCCTGCGCGCGATCCCCAATCTCCAGGTGATGCGCCCGGCCGATACGATCGAGACGGCCGAGTGCTGGGCGCTGGCGCTCGCCGCCAGGGAAACGCCTTCGGTCATGGTGCTGACGCGCCAGGCTTTGCCCGCGGTGCGCACGATCCACGACCGCGAGAATCTGTGCGCGCGCGGCGCTTATGTGCTGAGCGAGGCGACGGGGCCGCGGCGCGTGACGCTGATGGCGACGGGATCGGAAGTTTCGATCGCGCTCGACGCGCAGGCGAAGCTCGCGGGCGAGGGCATCGAGGCCGCAGTCGTCTCGATGCCGTGCTGGTCGCTATTCGAGCACCAGTCGGCCGCCTATCGCGAGCAGGTCCTGGGCGCCGGGACGGTCAGGGTCGCGGTCGAGGCCGCCATCGGCTTCGGCTGGGAGCGCTGGCTCGGATCCGAGGGCGGCTTCGTCGGCATGACGGGCTTCGGCGCCTCGGCGCCGGCCGGCGATCTCTACAAGTATTTTGGCATCACCGCCGACGCCGTCGTGACGGCGGTGAAGGCGCGGCTGGGCTAAGAGCGGGAGGCTTCCGATGATCGACCACATGGGTCTCGCGGTCAGCGATTTCGCCAAGAGCAAGGCGTGGTACGCCAAGGCGCTGGCGCCGATCGGCTACAAGGTGATGATGGAATTCCCGGCCGAGCAGGCCGGGGGCCGGCCCGCGGCCGGCCTTGGCGACGGCAAGCCCGATCTCTGGCTGGCCGGCGGCGGGCCTACCCAGCCGCACACGCACATCGCGTTTGCGGTCAAGAGTCGCGCGCTGGTCGATGCGTTCTACAAGGCCGCGCTTGCGGCGGGCGGGATCGACAACGGGCCGCCCGGCATCCGCGCGCACTATCACCCCGATTACTACGGCGCGTTCGTGCTCGATCCCGACGGGCACAACGTCGAAGTCGTCTGCCACTATCCGCCGGGCGGCGCCGCGGCGGCGAAAAGTCGGGCGGCGAAATCGGCGAAGAAGAAGGCCGCGAAGAAGCCGGCCAAGAAGGCGGGGGCGAAACGGAAGAAGCGGTGATCGATCACCTCGGACTCGATGTCGGCGACTACCGGAAAAGCCGCGACTTCTATCTCGCAGCGCTGGCGCCGCTCGGCTACGCGATGAAGAACGAGTTTCCGGCCGAGCCTTCGGGCGCGCCGGACCGTGCCGGTTTCGGCGCCGCGCATGCGGTGTTCTGGATCGCGGGCGGAGGCGCGATCGAGCGGGCGCTCCACTTCGCCTTCACCGCCGCGAACCGCTCCGAGGTCGATGCGTTCTATCGGGCAGCGCTTGGCGCCGGCGGGCGCGACAATGGGCCGCCCGGCTTGCGGCCGCACTATCATCCAAACTACTACGCCGCGTTTGTCTTCGACCCCGACGGACACAATATCGAGGCGGTCTGCCACGCGCCCGGCTCGACCGCCGACCAGGCCCGGAATTTCTGACCGCGCACCAAAAGGAAGAAAAAGGAGTCCCCACATGACCCTCCGCGTCGCCATCAACGGCTTCGGCCGCATCGGCCGCCTCGTGCTCCGCGCCGCCTACGAGGCCAAGCGCCGCGATCTCGAATTCGTCGGCATCAACGATCTGGGCTCGGTCGAGGCCAACGCGCATCTTTTGAAATACGATTCGGTGCACGGCACGTTTCCCGGCGACGTCACGGCCAAGGGCGACACGATCGATTTGGGCGGCGGCGCCATCAAGGTCACGGCCGAGCGCGACCCCACCAAGCTGCCGTGGAAGACGCTGGGCGTCGACGTGGTGATGGAGTGCACCGGCCTCTTCACCGCCCGCGATAAGGCGGCGAAGCATCTGGAAGCCGGCGCCAAGCGCGTGCTGATCTCGGCGCCGGCCGAAGGCGCCGACATCACCGTCGTTTACGGCGTCAATCACCAGCAGCTGAACAACAACCACGGCATCGTTTCGAACGCCTCGTGCACGACAAACTGCCTGGCCCCGGTGGCCAAGGTGCTCAACGACGCGATCGGCATCGAACGCGGCTATATGACGACGATCCACGCCTATACCGGCGACCAGAGCACGGTCGACACGCTGCACAAGGACATGCGCCGCGCGCGCGCGGCCGCGGTGTCGATCATCCCGACCTCGACCGGGGCGGCCAAGGCGGTGGGTCTCGTGCTGCCCGAATTGAAGGGCAAGCTCGACGGCACCTCGCTGCGCGTGCCGACGCCGAACGTCTCGCTCATCGACTTCAAATTCGACGCCAAGCGCGCGACGACGCCCGACGAGGTCAACGAGGCGGTGAAGAAAGCCGCCGCCGGCGCGCTCAAGGGCATCCTCGCCGTCAACAGCGCTCAACTCGTCTCGGTCGATTTCAACCACAATCCGGCCAGCGCCACCTTCGACTTGACGCAGACCCAGGTCATCGACGGCAAGTTCGTGCGCGTGCTGGCCTGGTACGACAACGAGTGGGGCTTCTCCAACCGCATGTCGGACGTGGCGGTGGTGATGGGGAAGGTGCTGCACTGAGCGGCCGGCCCTCCCCGCGGCAGCCCTGGGCGTGAGCGTCGCGATCGTCCCCTATGCCGACGGCGACGTCGCCGGCGTGAGGGACCTTATCCTCGGCATCCAGCGCGGCGAATTCGGCGGCGCGATCACGTGGGAAGATCAGCCGGATCTTCACGACATTCCGGGCTGGTATCGCGTCGGCGCCGGCGAGTTCTGGGTCGCGAAGGACGAGGCGGGCCGCATCATCGGCACCATCAGCCTGCGCGACATCGGCGGCGGCGCGGGGGCGCTGCGCAAGATGTTCGTCGCCAAGCCGTGGCGCGGTAGCGGGGGCGTGGCACAGCGCCTGCTCGAGACGCTGCTCGCGCATGCGCGCGCCAGCGGAATGCGCACCGTGCTGCTCGGCACCACCGAGGCGTTCCGCGCCGCGCACCGCTTCTACGAGAAGAACGGATTCCGGCAAGTCGCCTCGGCGAGCATGCCCGAGGCGTTCCCGCGCATGAGCGGCGACACGCGGTTCTACCGCCTCGATCTCGCCGTGCCGCCGCGCACC
>JBKOUH010000205.1:0-4890 GCA_046723285.1 Pseudomonadota bacterium | reverse complement strand
GGCGCAGACCGCGGACGCGCTCGCACGCCTCGACGAGAACCTCGCCGCCGCCGGCAGCCACAAATCGCGCATCTTGACGGTGACGGTCTACATCGCCGACATGCAGAGGAAGGCCGAGATGAACGAGGCTTGGCTCGCCTGGGTCGATCCGGCCAACGCACCGCAACGCGCATGCCTCGGCGTCGAGCTCGAGGGGCAGGACCTCGTCGAGATCGTCGTGGTGGCGGCCAAGGCTCCCTAAGCATCCGGGTAGGAGTGGGAGAGACACGATGAACAGCCGCGCCATGATCGCCCTCGCATTGTCGGCGCTGCTGTTGGCCGCCTGCGCGCATCAGCCAGCGCCGGGCCCCGCTGGCGCCCCCGGCCTGCTGCTCGGGCTCGTACACGGCTTCATCTCGGTTTTCACGCTGATCGGCAGCGTCTTCACCGACGTGCGCGTCTACGCGTTCCCGAATGCCGGGTTCTGGTACGACCTTGGCTTCGTCATCGGCGCCGCGTTCTTCTTCGGCGGCGGCACCGTGAGCGTGCGGTTCCGGCGGCATTGATCGCCGCACCGTCGCCGGATTTGTCGCCGCCGCGCCGTCCGTGCTAAGTGCGCGGCCTCCGAGTTCAAGCCGATGTCCGATCTCAACACGCTGAAAGCCGATTTGCTGAGCTCCATTGAAAGCGCCGCCGACACGGCGGCGCTCGAAGCCGCGCGCGTCGCGGCGCTCGGCAAGAAGGGCAAGCTCACCGGACTGATGAAGGGCCTGGGCGGGCTCGATGCCGAGGCGCGGAAGGCGCAAGGCCAGGCGCTCAATCAGCTCCGCGCGGCGATCGAGGGGGCGTTGCAGGCGAAGAAGGAAGCGCTCGAAGCGGCGGCGCTCGATCAGAAGCTCGCCGCCGAGCGCATCGACGTGACCTTGCCGCCGCGCCCGATGCCCCAAGGCCGCATCCATCCGCTCTCGCAATGCATGGAAGAGGTGGCCGCGATCTTCGGCGAGATGGGCTTCACCGTTGTCGAGGGGCCCGACATCGAGAGCGACTGGCACAATTTCACCGCGCTCAACATTCCGCCCGAGCACCCGGCGCGGCAGATGCACGACACCTTCTATCTGGCCGCCGTCGGCGGCGAAGAAGCGCCCCATCTGCACGAAGGCGCCATGGTCGGCGAAAGCCCCGAGCGCGCGATACGGCTGCTGCGCACGCACACCTCGCCGGTGCAGGTGCGCACGATGCTGTCGCAGAAGCCGCCGATCCGGATTCTCGTGCCGGGCCGCACCTTCCGCAAAGACTCGGATATGACGCACACGCCGATGTTCCACCAGTTCGAGGGGCTGGTCATCGACGAGGCGACTCATATGGGGCACCTGAAAGGTTGCCTCATCGATTTCTGCCGCGCCTATTTCGAGGTCGACGACGTGCCGGTGCGCTTCCGGCCTTCGCACTTCCCGTTCACCGAGCCGTCGGCCGAGGTCGATATCGGCTGCTCGCGCAAGGGCGGCGAGCTCAAGATCGGCGCCGGCGATGATTGGCTCGAGATTTTGGGTTGCGGGATGGTGCATCCCAACGTGCTCGAGATGTGCGGCGTGGATTCCAAAACGTATCAGGGCTTCGCGTTCGGCATGGGCGCCGAGCGCATCTCGATGCTGAAATACGGCATCCCGGATCTGCGCACTTTCTTCGACGCCGATATCCGCTGGCTGCGCCACTACGGCTTCGTTCCGCTCGACGTGCCGTCGCTCGTGGGCGGGCTCGGGCAATGAAGTTCACGCTCGCCTGGCTCAAAGACCATCTCGACACCACCGCGTCGGTCGAAGCGGTCGACGAGGCGCTGACGCGCGCCGGGCTCGAGGTGGAGGCGATCGAGGACAAGGCGAAGGCGCTGGCGCCGTTCGTCGTCGGCTACGTCACCGAATGCACGAAGCATCCGAACGCCGACAAGCTCTCGGTGTGCAAGGTCGATATCGGCCGCGGAGCGCCGATCCAGGTCGTGTGTGGAGCTCCGAACGCACGCGCGGGCATGAAGGGTGTCTATGCCGCGCCCGGCACGCATATCCCGGGCACGAAGCTCGATCTCAAGAAAGGCGTCATCCGCGGCGTCGAATCGAACGGCATGCTTCTCTCCGAGCGCGAGCTCGGCATCTCCGATCAGCACGAGGGCATCATCGATTTGCCGGCTGATGCGCCGGTCGGCAAGCCCTACGTCGAACTCATGGATCTCGGCGATCCCGTCGTCGAGATCGCGATCACGCCGAACCGGCCCGACGCGCTCGGCATTCGCGGCATCGCGCGCGATCTCGCCGCGATGGGCGTGGGTGCGCTGAAGCCTTGGCCTTACGCGGCCATCAAAGGCGCGTTCAAAAGCCCGATCGCGTGGAAGATCGAGCCGGGCCCGAACAATGCCTGCCCGTTCGTCGTCGGCCGCTACTTCCGCAACGTGAAGAACGGCCCGAGTCCGGAGTGGATCCAGCGCCGCCTCGTCGCGATCGGCCTTCGGCCCATCAGCGCGCTGGTCGATATCACGAACTACGTCACCTACGATCTCGGCCGCCCGCTGCACGTGTTCGACGCCGACAAGCTCGCCGGCGATCTCACGATGCGCCCGGCGAAGGACGGCGAGGAAATCCGCGCGCTCGACGGCAAGACCTACAAGCTCGACCCGAGCATTACGGTGATCGCCGATAGCAAGGGCGCGCACGGCATCGGCGGCGTGATGGGCGGCGAGCTCACCGGCTGCACGCCCGAAACCAAGAATGTGTTCCTCGAAGTGGCGCTGTTCGACCGCGTGCGCGTCGCCGCCACGGGCAGGAAGCTCGGCATCCAATCCGATGCGCGCTACCGCTTCGAGCGCGGCGTCGATCCGGAAAGCGCGATCTGGGGCGCCGAGGTCGCGGCGAAGCTCATCGCAGAATGTTGTGGCGGCGAGGCGAGCGAGCCCGTCTCCGCCGGCGCGATGCCGAAATGGCAAAAGAGCGTCGCGTTCCGACCGAGCCGCCTCGCGAGCCTCGGCGGCCTCGCGGTTCCGCCCGCGGAGGCCAAGCGCATCCTCTCCACGCTCGGCTACGAGGCGACGAGCGCCGCCGGCGACGACTGGACCGTGTCGATCCCGCCCTGGCGCATGGATTCCGAGGGCGAGGCCGATCTCGTCGAGGAGGTCTTGCGCATCCACGGCTATGACAAGATCCCGCCGGTCAGCATGACGGCGGGGCGCCTGCCGCATCAGACCGTGACGCCGCATCAGCGCCGCACGCGCCTCGCGCGGCGCGCGCTGGCCGGACGCGGCATGCTCGAAGCCGTCACGTGGTCGTTCATGAACGCCAAGGAAGCGCCGCTCTTCCTCGGCGGGAACCGCGCGCCGATCCTGCTCGCGAACCCGATCAGCGCCGATCTCGACGCGATGCGGCCCTCGATCGTGGGCAATCTTCTGCGCGCCGCGCAGCGCAACGCCGATCGCGGCGTGCCCAATGCGGCGCTCTACGAAGTCGGCCCGCAATATGCCGGCACCGAGCCCGACGACCAGACGCTGGTCGCCGCCGGTCTGCGCCAAGGCGAGACGCCGCGCCATTGGGCCGAGAAGGCGCGCAAGGTCGATGCCTACGATGCCAAGGCTGATGCGTTGGCCGCCCTCGAGGCGGCGGGCGGGCCGGTGGGCTCGCTGCAGACCGCGGCCGAAGCGCCGGCTTGGTATCATCCCGGCCGCTCCGGCTCGTTCAAGATCGGCAATGTGGCGCTCGCGCACTTCGGCGAAGTGCACCCGCGCGTGCTGAAGGCGCTCGACGTCGACGGCCCCGCCGTCGCGTTCGAAGTGTTCCTCGATCGCCTGCCGCCGCCCAAGGCCAAGGCCGGCAAGGCGCGCGCGCTGCTGAAGCCCTCGCAATTCCAGCCGGTCGAGCGCGATTTCGCGTTCGTCGTCGATGCCGCGGTGCCGGCCGAAAAGCTGTTGCGCGCCGCGCAGAACGCCGACCGCGCGCTGATCACGGCGGCGTCGATCTTCGACGCTTATGCCGGCCCTGGCATCCCCGACGGCAAGAAATCCGTGGCGCTCTCGGTCACGATTCAGCCCGTTGAGAAGACGCTGACCGACGCCGAGATCGAAGCCATCGGCGCCAAGATCGTGGCCGCCGTCGCGAAGCAGACCGGCGGCGTGCTGCGGAGCTGAGCTCCGTCAGCGCGCGGGCCCGCGTGTGACCGACAGCGTGGTGTGGCGCGTCCAGGTGCCGCCCTCGTCGCCGCTGATGCGGAAGCCTTCGACACAAAGCGAGACGGCGCCGTCGAGAAAGCGCGCGTCGGTGTGCGCGAGCAGCAGCACGACGCGCGGCGGGCCGCCTTCGCCGCGCTCGACGGTCTGCATGCTGAGATAGCCGTTGATCCGCTGCGCCGTCGCGGCATCGATGCCGCGATAGTTCTGCAGCACGACGCGGAAGCGCGCCGGGAACGTGCGGTCGTGGCCGAGGCTCCCCGAAAAGCCGGGCTTCCCGGGGACAAAGCGCTCCGGCTGCCAGCTTTGGCTGACGACGTCGCCGCAGATATTGACCGGCCCGAGCGGCGGGATCGGCGCGGCCAGCGCGGGGGCAGCCAGAAAGAAAAGTGCCGCCGCGCACGAAACCCGAAGCACCGCGCTTCTCCCGATTTGCGCGTGAATGAGGCGGCAAGGAGCGCAAACGGGCATTGACCCAGGTCAAATGCATCGTAAAGGAGGGCGCGCCGCTTGACGCAAATCATGGGCTGCGCGGCGCGCGCGCCCGAAGCTCCGTGGCATCGAGAACGGGGATCCCCTCATGAATGAATCGCCGCCCCAGGTCCGCTCGGGCATCGACGCGCTGCTGCCGCCCGACATGGCGCTGGCCTGCGAGGCCGCCGGCGCCGCCAAGGCGGGGCGCGACGAGCTCGCGCTGTTCATCCTCGGCC
>JBKOUH010000289.1:0-8624 GCA_046723285.1 Pseudomonadota bacterium | reverse complement strand
GCATAGCGCTCCGCCACGGCAGCGGGCTTGCCGCCGATGAAAGCGTCGACCGCACCTGCACCGAGGCCTTGCGCCGATCCGTCGGCGAGATCGAGCACGCCGGCCTGCGGCACCGCGCCCTTCAAGCGCACGCGCGGATTGGCGCCGGGCGCAGTCGCCGGAAGCCGGTGCCGCGCCGCGAGCCAGCCGACGAGATGCCCGCCCGCCGAGTGGCCGACCGCGGCGACGCGCGCGAGATCGAGCCGCCCGCCCGCCGTTTCCTGGACCGGGCCGGCGAGCGCGTCGACGGCGGCCGCCACGTCTTCGAGCGTCGCGGGATATCCGCCGCCGCCGCCGACGCGGCGGTATTCGATGTTCCACGCGGCAACGGCGTGGTCGGTGACGAGGTCCATCGCCAGCTTCGTGCCAAGATCGGCGCCGTAGCGCTGGCGCCAGAAGCCGCCGTGCACGATGACGGCGACCGGAATCTTCCCTTGGCTGCGCGGCAGGTAGAGTTCGCCCCACTGGCTTTCATGCGCGCCATAGGCGATGCGCTTGGCGGGCAGCGGCGGCAGCGCGGCCATCGCGCGCGCGGGCAAGCGCGCGGCGGCGGCGGCAGCGGTGATGCGGGTGAGAACGGAGCGGCGCGGCATCATGCTTGCTCTACCTCGATCGGCCGGCCTTGGCCACGCCCTCTCCCACCGCGTGGGCGAGCGAGTGGGCACGCAGCCGCGAAGAAGGGACCGGCGGCGCCGCGCGACAAGGGTGTTCTTGCATCGCCCGGCGGGCGGGTTCTAAATCGCGGCCAATACGAAACGCCTTCTCGGGAGAAACGCCATGCCTGCCCGCAGCAAACCGCCGTTCCGCGCCGACCATGTCGGCAGCCTGCTCCGCCCCAAGGAGATCCTCGAAGCGCGCGACAAGGTGGCGAAAAAGCAGATGAGCGCGGCCGAGCTGCGCAAGATCGAGGACAAGCACGTCAAGGACGCCGTGGCATTCCAGGAGAGCGTGGGCCTGCGCGCCGTCACCGACGGCGAGTATCGCCGCGGCATGTGGCACATCGATTTCCTCGAGCAGATCGGCGGCGTCGAGATGCGCGAGGGCACGATGACGATGAAATTCCAGGGCGTCGACTTCAAGCCGCCGACGCCGCACATCGTGAGCAAGGTCCATCACGCGAAATCGATCATGGGGCCTGACTTCACCTATCTGAAATCCGTGGCGAAGCAGACGCCGAAGGTCTGCTATCCCTCGCCCTCGCTGCTCCATTTCCGCGGCGGGCGCGGCGCCATCTCGAAGGAGGCCTATCCCGATCTCGAGCCGTTCTGGGGCGATCTCGCCAAGGCCTACAACGACGAGATGATGAGCCTCGCCAAGCTCGGCTGCCGCTACATCCAGATCGACGAGACCGATTTCGCCTATCTTTGCGACCCCAAATTCCGCGAGATGGCGAAGAAGCTCGGCGAGGATCCCGACAAGCTGCCGCACACCTATGCGAAGCTGATCAACGCATCGGTGAAGGGCCGACCCGCCGATTTGGCGGTGTGCATCCACATCTGCCGCGGCAATTTCGCCGGCACCTGGCTGGCGCAAGGCGGCTACGAGCCGGTGGCCGACGCGCTCTTCAACGAGATCGACGTCGACGGCTATTTCTTGGAATACGACGACGCGCGCTCGGGCGGGTTCGAGCCGCTGCGCTTCGTGCCGAAGGGCAAGAAGATGGTGGTGCTCGGCCTCGTCACGACCAAGCGCCCTTTGCTCGAGTCCAAGGACGAGCTGAAAGCGCGCATCAAGGATGCCGCGAAATACGTGCCGCTCGAGCAGCTCGCGATCAGCCCGCAATGCGGCTTCGCGAGCTCGCACCACGGCAACCCGGTGACGCCCGACGATCAGAAGCGGAAGCTCGAGCTCGTCGTCAGCGTCGCGCGCGAGGTGTGGGGCGGCGTGTAGCGCGGCGCGCTACTTCTTCTCCTCCACGCCCAGCGCCGCCAGGCGCTTCTGGATGAGCTCGCGGATCGGCGCGTCGGGCGGCAGGCGCTCGAGGAGCTTTTTCCAGTGCCGGGCGGCTTCGGCCTTATTGCCGGCTTCGGCTTCGGCGAGACCGAGATAGAACAACGCCAGCGCGTTGTTGGCGTCCTTGGCGAGGAGCTTGCGCAGCACGGCGACGGCTTCGGGCGTGACTTCCTTGCCCTGCGGCTGCGCGCGGATGAGGGCGGACGCGTAATCGCCCATCACCTGTGCGTCGTCGGGCGCCAGTTCGTGCGCGTGGCGATAGGCTTCGGCCGCCAGCGCATGCTCGTTCAACACCGAGCGCGCGCGACCCAAGCGCTTCCAGCCCTCGAGGTCTTTCGGATTCTCCTTGAGCCGCGCCTCGAGGTTGGCGACCATGCCGCGGATCATCTTCATGCGGTCTTCGGGCGAGAGCTTTTCGGCATCCTCGACGTCGCGCGCGCTCGGGCCCTTCTCGGACCCGGCGAGCTTGAGCTCGCGCCGGAGCGCGGCGATGTCGATCTCCGCCTCGCGCGCCACGCGCTGCATCTCCTGGCGCAGCGTCGGCAGCCACGAGGCGCCGGCCGGCGAGTCGGCTTCGAGCTTCAGCCAGCGCTCGAGCGCCGCGCGCGCATGGCCGGCCTGGGACTCGGCGAGGCCCATGAAGAAGCGCGCGCGCGGGTCCTTGGGATCGGCCGCCAGCGCTTGTTCGAACGCCTTTCGCGCCGGCTCGGTGACGATGCCGCCGGCCGCGCGCGTCAGCGCTTCGCCGTAGAGTGCGGCGATGTCGCCGCGCCCCTGCGCGAGGTTGAGCGCGATGCGATAGGCCTCGGCGGCCGAATGAAAGCGGCGGTTCTCGAAATGGAAATCCGCCAGCGCGAGGCGGTCGTCGAGGCTCGTCGGATTCTGACGCGCCTTGGCTTCGAGTTCGGCGAGCCTCTTGGCGAGCGCGGGATCGGCGGGCGGCGCATCACGCGCCGCCGACTGGCTCGGCAAACCAGGCCGGCCAAGCCCCAAGTAGAGGGCGCCGCCGGCGAACGGCAGGCCGAGCGCGATCGCGAGAATCATCGCCAGCGCCGGGCGTGGCCGCGCCGCGGGTGCCGCCGGCGTTTCGTTCGCCGCGGCGAGAATGCGGCGCTGGATTTCGAGCCGCGCCGCCGCGGCTTCGGCAGGGGCGATTAGGCCGCGCGCCGCGTCGCGCTCGAGCTCGGCGAGCTGGTCCTTGTAGACTTCGAGATCGTAGTCGAGCCGGCGTTCGGCCGCCGCCCCGGTCCGCAGCAGCGGACCGATCAAGAGACCCAGCACGATGAGCGTCAGCGCGCCGCCGAGCAGCCACAGCGTCATGGCCCAGCCTTCGGCTGCGATTCGCCCATGAGCGCGGCAAGCTTCTTCTCTTCCTCGGGATCGAGCGGCGCCGGCGCCGCGGGCGCGACTTTCGGCCGGCGCACGCGCAGCCAGAGGAATACCACGCCGCCCAATAAGATCACGGCGGGCCCGAACCACAGCAGCCATGTGGTGGCTTTGATCGGCGGCCGCAACAGCACGAAATCGCCGTAGCGTGCGACCACATAGGCGATCGCGGCGGCGTCGCCGTCGCCGGCCTTCAAGCGCTCGCGCACCAGGAGGCGGAGATCGCGCGCCAGCGGCGCATTCGAATCGTCGATCGACTGATTCTGGCAGACGAGGCAGCGGAGCTGTTTGGTAATGCCGCGCGCGCGAGCTTCGAGCGCCGGATCGGACATGATCTCGTCCGGCGCGATCGCCGCCAGCGCCGGGAGAGCGGCGAAGATCAGCGCGAGAACGAGGATGAGCCGGCGCATCATTTCTTGAGCTTCGCCAAGAGCGGGCGGATCTCGTCGCGCAGCAGCTCTTGCGTGAGCGGGCCGGCGTAGCGGTAGACGATCTTGGCGTCGCGATCGATGATGAAGGTCTCGGGTGCGCCGTAGACGCCGAAATCGATGCCGACGCGGTTGTCGGGATCGGCGCCGATGCGCGCGAACGGATTGCCCGCCTCCTTGAACCAGGTGGCGAGCTTTTCGTCCTTGTCCTTCCAGTTGAGGCCGACGAGTTGGAATCCGCCGTTCGTCGCTTCCTTGGCCAAGTCGAGCAGCAGCGGATGCTCGACATGGCAAGGCGGGCACCACGACGCGAAGACGTTGAGAATGGTGACCTTGCCCTTCAAGTCGGTCGCCGACAGCCCGGCCGGAAACCCTTGCGGCGCGGGCAGCGCGAATTCGGGCGCGGGCTTGCCGATCAGCGCCGAGGGAACGGCCGACGGATCCTTCTTTCCGGATTGAATCGCGACCAGCGCATAGACGAAGCCCGCGCCGAGCAGCACGAACAGGAAAGCCGGTACAACGAAGCTGAGGCGCATGGGTCTCAGGCGGCGGCCGCAGGCACGGACGACGCGCTGCGCTTCGGCGCGCCGACGCGGTGGCGGCGGTCCGAGAGAGAGACCAGGCCGCCGAAGAACATTACGATCGCTCCGCCCCAGATCCAGGGCACGAGCGGATTGTAGTAGGCGCGGACGACCCAGCCGCCGTTGGCGTCGGGATCGCCGAGCACGACGTAGAGATCGGCGAGAAACGTCGTGTGGATCGCGGCCTCGGTCGTGCTGTTGCCCTCGACCGGATAACGTCGCTTTTCGGGCTCGAGCACGACGATTGGCTTTACCTCGCCGGACGGCGTGGCGCCGCGCACGACATCGACGCGCGCCTGCTGCGCCACGTAATTGGGTCCGTGCACCTCGCGCACGTCGCGCAGGCGCAGCGAATAGCCGGCGACCGGAAGCCATTCGCCGGGCCGGATGACCTTGATCACTTCGGTCTGCCACGCCGACGAAGCGGTGATGCCGAGCACGACGATGCCGAGCGCCGCGTGCGCGATGCTCATGCCGTAGAAGCTCCGCGGCAGGCCGAACGCGCGGCGGGCGCTGTCGCCGAGCGGGACGCGGAACAGCTGGATGCGCCCGGCCCATTCGGCGACGCTGCCGGCAACCACCCAAGCGCCGAGACCGAGGCCGAGCGCGGCCAGCGCCCTGCGCCAATCGGCGATCCAAAGCCCGAGGAGCGCTGCGAACACGGCGGCCGCGAACGCGACATAGAGCCGGCTCAGCACGCCCGGCAGGTCGCCGCGCTTCCACGCCAACATCGGGCCGATCGCGACCGCGGCGAGCAGCGGCACCATCAGCGGCACGAAGGTTGAATTGAAATAGGGCGCGCCCACCGAGATCTTGCCCCCGCCGACGATGTCGAGGAACAGCGGATAGAGCGTGCCGAGGAATACCGTCGCTGCCGCGACCGACAGCAACAGATTGTTGAGCACCATGGCGCCTTCGCGGCTGATCGGCTTGAACAGGCCGGCGCCGCTTGAGCGCAGCGCGGGCGCGCGCCACGCATAAAGCGTGAGCGAGCCGCCGATCGCGAGCAGCAGCAGCGCCAGGATGAAGATGCCGCGCTCGGGGTCGACCGCGAACGCGTGCACCGAGGTGAGCACGCCCGAGCGCACGAGGAACGTGCCGATCAGCGAGAGGCCGAACGTGAGGATCGCGAGCAGGATCGTCCAGCTCTTGAGCGCGTCGCGCTTCTCCACCACGACCGCCGAATGCAAGAGCGCGGTGCCGACGAGCCACGGCATGAAGCTCGCATTTTCGACCGGGTCCCAGAACCAGAACCCGCCCCAACCGAGCTCGTAGTAAGCCCACCATGAGCCGAGCGCGATGCCGACCGTGAGGAATCCCCAGGCGGCGAGCGTCCACGGGCGCACCCAGCGCGCCCAGGCGGCATCGACGCGGCCTTCGATCAGCGCCGCGACGGCGAACGAAAACGCCATCGAGAATCCGACATAGCCGAGGTAGAGGAACGGCGGGTGGAATGCGAGGCCGGGATCCTGCAGCAGCGGATTCAACCCGCGCCCGTCCGTCGGCGCCGGATCGAGGCGCAGGAACGGGTTCGAGGTGAACAGCATGAAAGCGAGGAAACCCGCGCCGATCATGCCTTGCACCGACAAGACGCGTGCGCGCAGCGCCGGCGGCAGATTGGCGCCGAAGGTCGCAACCGCGGCGCCGAAGAGCGTCAGGATCAAGACCCAGAGCAGCAGCGAGCCCTCGTGATTCCCCCAGACACCGCTGATCTTGTAGAGCAGCGGCTTGGCGGTGTGCGAATTCGCGGCGACGTTGGCGACGGTGAAATCCGACGTCACGTAGCAATAGGTGAGCGCGGCGAAGGCCGTGGCGATGAGAATAAACTGGCTCTGCGCGGCCGGTACCGCAGTGGCCATGACGAGGGCGTTGCCGCGCGCCGCGGCCAAGAGCGGCGCAACGCTCTGATAGGCCGCGACGAGCAGCGCCAGAACGAGCGCGTAGTGGCCGAGCTCAGGGATCATTTCGTCGCCGGCTGGCTTTTGTCGTGCTGCCAGAGGCCCTGCTTCTTGAGCTCTTCGGCGAGTTCTTTCGGCATGTAATTCTCGTCGTGCTTGGCGAGCACGGTGGTGGCCGTGAAGGAATGGTCGGCCTCGAACGCGCCCTGGACGACGACGCCCTGTCCTTCGCGGAAGAGATCGGGCAGCACGCCCCTGTAGCGCACGATCACCGCCTTGGCGCGATCGGTCACGCGGAACTCGGTGGTGACGCCGTCGGCGAGCTTCTTGATGCTCTTCTCCTCGACGAGGCCGCCCAGGCGCACGCGCTGGCCCGCGGCGATGCTGCGCTCGGCGGCCTGGCTCGGCGTGAAGAAGAACGTGACAGTGTCTTGGAGCGCCACCAGCGCCAGCGCCACCGCGCCGCCCAAGAGCGCGAGCCCGAAGCCCACGAAGAAAAGGCGTTTATGCTTGGCCTTCATCGCCACGTGCGGACTCCGCTTCCAACCGCGCCAATTCGGCCTCGCGCCGCCGGACGCTCTTGAGGCTCGCAACAAGGAGCCCCGACAGAACAAGGGCCGTCAGCCCCAGCGCCGGCCAAACATAGGCAGCGTAGCCGCCCATTGCGAGGAACTTGGCGATCCCGTCCATCTCGCTCCGTCAACTAGCCGCGCTCTGCGGCAAAAACACGGCGGTAACGTAGATAATCCCGCGCCATCAAAGCGTTAATGCGGGATAGTGCCGCGACCAAACGGCCTAGCAGCGGCTACGAGGCCAGAAGGCGCATCTTGAGCGCGCGGGCGCGCAGCGCGGCGAGTTCGGCGCGGGCGCGCAACAGCCAGACGGCGAAGAAGTAAAACGTGAAGCCGAAGATCATGAGGAACAGCGGCGCCAGCATCTGGGCGTCGATCGCGGGGCCCGAGCGGCGGATGATGCTGGCCGGCTGGTGCAGCGTGTTCCACCAGTCGACCGAGAATTTGATGATCGGGATGTTGACGACGCCGACCAGGGCGAGGATCGCGGCGGCGCGCGCGCCGCGGCCGGGGTCGTCGAAGGCGTGCGTCAGCGCGATATGGCCGAGATAGAGGAAGAACAGGATCAGCATCGACGTGAGCCGCGCGTCCCACACCCACCACGCGCCCCACATCTTGGCGCCCCACAGCGAGCCGGTGGCCAGCGCGAGAAGCGTGAAGCAGGCGCCGATCGGCGACGCGGCGCGCGCCAGCACGTGGCCGAGCGGATGACGCCAGATGAGCGCGCCGGCGCTGGCGAGCGCCATGCAGCCATAGACGAACAGCGCCATCCACGCCGAGGGCACGTGCACATACATGATGCGCACGGTCTCGCCCTGGCCCTCGGGCGGCGTGGCGCCGGGCGGTGCGAAGATGACGCCCCAGATCGCGCCGACGCCGATGCAGAGGGCCGCCAGCGCCGCCATCCAGGGCAGCATGCGGCGCGCGAACCGCGCGAAGCGCGCGGGGTTGGCGAGGGCGTGCAGGCGTGCGCTCATGGCACCTCGTTAGGTCACTCGGCCGCCTGGCGCAATGCGACAGCGGCGACGAAGGGGGCCAGCGCCAGCGCGCCGAGGAAGAACGCGCCCAGCAGCAGCAGATGGGCACGGAAGCCCTGCCCCGTCGCCGCCGCCTCGACCGCGCCGACGCCGAAAATCAGCACCGGAATATAGAGCGGAAGGATGAGCAAGGAGAGGAGCACGCCGCCGCGGCGCGCGCCCAGCACGAGCGCGGCGCCGATGGCGCCGACGAGCGTCAACACAGGCGTTCCCAGCGCCAGGCCGGCGACAAGCGCCGGGTAGGCGGCGCCGGGCAGGTTGAGCAGCAATCCCAGCAGCGGCGACAGCACGACCAGCGGCAAGCCTGTGGTAAGCCAATGCGCAAGGCATTTCGCGCTCACGAGCAAGCTCGGCGCGGCCGGCGCGCTCAAGAGATAGTCGAGCGTGCCGTCCTCGTAATCGGCCTGAAACAGGCGGTCGAGCGAGAGCAGCGCCGCGAGCAGTGCCGCCACCCAAAGGACACCGGCGCCGATGGCGGAAAGCGTCTGCGGCTCGGGGCCGACGCCGAACGGAAACAGCGAGACGACGATTAAGAAGAATGCGAGTACGGTCGCTGTGTCGCTGCCCTGGCGCAGCGCCAGGCGGAGATCGCGCCGTAGCAGCGCACCGAATCCGCTCATGCCGCGCGTGCCCCGGAGACGTCGGCCAGCGCAAGCGTGTTGACGCCGGGCAGCTTCAGCGCGAGATGGGTCGAGACGATCGCGAGGCCGCCCGCGGTGCAATGCTCGGC
>JBKOUH010000331.1:0-8925 GCA_046723285.1 Pseudomonadota bacterium | reverse complement strand
GATTCATGTCGCGCGCGAGGCCGACGTCGCCGCCGAAGAGAAGTTGCAGGATCGGGAACGACACTTCGTCTGCCGCTTCGCTCTTGAGGGTCGAGGCCGCCGCTGGCGCCACGCTGAGCGCATCCATTCCGCGGAGCAGTCCGGTCCCGAAATATTTCTTCCACCGCTCCTTCTCTTCCTGCGGCGCCTCGTCCTTCGGTTTTTGCGCCGTCCCGAACAGCGCCGTGCGCGCCGCCTCGATGCGCATCCATTTCTGCGGATAGGCGGCGAGCGCGGCCTTGTTCTTCTGCAGCCAGAGCGCCGCCGCCGCGGCCACCTGGGGCGTCGCCGCCGAAGTGCCGCCGCCGTCGAGATCGACCGCGTCGGGGCAGCCGAAGCGCGCCCAGGGAATGTTGGGCGTGAAGGCCGCGATCGCCGTGCGCATCTTGGTCTCGGGCCCGTAGTTCCCGGCCATGTGCCGGAGGCCGAGATCGGCGTAGGGGCGGCCGTCGGCCATGGCGCCGCAGGCGGCGACGACGCGGTTGAAGCGCGCCGGATAGACGATGGCGCTGGTCGGCAGATTGCCGAAGTTGTTGCCGGCGGCGGCCACGACGAAAACGCCGACCTCGTAGAGCGCGTTCACCGCGTCGGCCCAGGCCTGGGACGGCACGCCGCCCATGCTGAGCGTGATCACGTCGATGCGGTTCGCGCCGTCGGCCAGGCTGTGGACGTAGTCGAAGGCCTGGGCGAGCGCGCTGCTGCGCATGAGAACGACGAAATCGGCGATGCGGATCGGCACGATCTCGAGCGCGGACGCGCCGCCCAGGCGCTCGCCGTCCCACATCCCGGCGAGGATACCGATGGTGCCGGTGCCGTGGCCGAGCGTCTTGATCAGCGAATCGCTGCGGTCGGTGGCGTCGGTGGGGAAGCTCTCGTCGACGAAATTCCGCTGCAGCGCCGTCGAGATGTTGGGCGGCTTCACCGCCTGGTGGGGATCGTAGCCGGTGTCGATGTGGGCGATGCGGAGGCGCTTGGCGCCGGGATCGCCCACGGCATCCGCCGCGTCGTAGAGCTGCGAGAACGTGTCTTCGCCGAACCAGCGCTCGGAGGGACCGCGCGGATAGGAATTGCTTTGCGGTACCTGCTCGGTGCATGGCCGCGTGAGAGCAAAGGCCTGGTCGCCGCGCTCGCCGGTGATCCAGCGCTGCTCGAGATCGGGCTCGGCCAGCTCGACGCCGGTGTCCGCGGCGCCGAGGCCGCGCGCCGTCAGGCGATGGCAGAGGTCCCAGGCATTGGGCTCGGCGCCCTCCTTTACCTCGGCCTTGTGCCACACCGGCGCGGCGGCGAGGCCGGGCTTGCGCGCCGCCTCGACACTCGGAAGCAGCGGCGCCTTGATCTCGATCGCCGTGCGGCCGATGGCCAGCTGCCGGGCGGCTCGGTCGGGACGCACCTTGACGAGCAGTCGCATGGCAAATCCCCTTTCCGCTGCGTCCCAGCGCCCATCGGCCGCCGCGACGGGCGGTTGCGCTCGCGGATGATCGCACCGGGCTCGGGTGGGCACAAGGAATCCCCGGCGCCGCGTGTGTGAGCGCGGTCACTTGACCGGCCGATGACGCGCGGCGAGAACGCGGCGCCGCAACCGAACGCGCTTTCGAGCCGCTCCGTTACGCCGCCCTTCGCGCCCCGCGCTCCACGATGGCGACGATGTCGGCCATGATCGCGTTCAGGTCGAAATCCTTGGGCGCGTAGACGGCGGCGAGCCGATGGCGCGACCTCAAAGCGGGCGGCCCCGATCTTTTTGCAAGTATTGATGCAGATTAGCGGCGCGCGGCGGGGCGGCCTCTAGAATTAAACAATCGGGCTGATCCGAATTTTGGCAGCGAACGATTGGCTTACGCGATTGCCTCGCCGCAGTTCCCTCCAAGGTACGTGATGCGAGATTTCGGCGCATTGGCTCGGCACCATGGCATAGGCCACGCCGCGCGTCTGCGGGCGACCGTGCGCGACCATCACGGCTCGAACACTCTCCCTCCCGGCACGAAGATCGGTCACTACACGATTCTCGGGACTCTCGGCAGCGGCGGCTTCGGCACGACCTATAGCGCGCAAGAGGAATTGACCGAACGCGAGGTCGTGATCAAGGAGCTGTTGCCTTCGGATTTCGCGAAGCGAGCGACGGATGCCCGCACGGTGCTTCCGCGCGCCGGCGATTCGGCGCACGTGTTCGACGAAGCGCTCGAGCGGTTCCATTCCGACGCCAAGATGGCGGCCGGTTTCCACCATCCCAACTTGCCGGAGGTGCTGGCTTATTTCGAAGCCAACGGCACCGCATACTTGGTCGTGGTTTCCTACGCGGGAACAACGCTCGCCGCGCTCCTCGCGCCCGACCGAACCCTCACGGAGCCCGACATGCTCGCGACCGTGCGCCCTTTGCTCGGCGCCGTCGAGGAAATGCATGGTTGCGGATCGCTGCACGGCGCTATCAAGCCCGAGAACATACTGATTCGCGCCGACAAGACGCCGATGCTACTCGGTTTCGGAGCCACCCTTCATCGTTCAATCCGCGAAGCCGCGCGCGGCAACCCGGCGTTTGCCAACGGCGCCGCAGAGTTCGAGCAACGGGGAACCGGCGACGCAGACGGGCCCTGGACCGACGTGCACGGCCTCGGCGCGGTCATGTTGCGTTGCCTCGCGGGGCGGCCGACGCCGCCGCCGTTCGTCCGGGCGGAGGCGCTCGCGCGCGGCCAGGTCGATCCCATGGCCACCGATCTCGCGCTGCTGCGCCAGCGCGCCAGCACAAGCCTCGCGTTCACCGTAGAAGCCGCGTTGCGGAATCGCCCGCAAGACCGGCCGCAATCGGTCGAGGAATTGCGTCGGTTCATGACCGGCCCCGCCACGCAATTCGCCATGCGGCGCGCGCCGCCGATCCAGCGAAGGGACGAACCCGCGGCGACGTTGCTGCTCGGCCGCGCTTCGTCGCCGAAATTGACAAATCCCGTGCCGCCGCCTTCGCGCACAGGCGGCCGCCCAATCCGGAGGCCGCACATGAGTCGCTCCGTCACGATTGCCGTCGCCAGCGTGCTGTCCACCGCGGCCGTTTTCTACGGCGCGCGCTATTGGCCACCAGGCTTCCACGACGCGCCGCCATCCCTGGGCGGGTCCGCGAAGATTGCGCCCGTACTCGCCACTCCCGCCGGGCCACTGCCTCAAACGGTCGAAAGCCAAATGCGCAGGGCTGAAATGCTTCAGGGCTTGGCCAAGTACCACCGCCTGATGCTCGACGCCGCCGAAGGCAACGAGGCCCGAAGCGGCGATCGCCCGGCCGCAGCCGCCGCGCCGCCGAACGAGAGTGCACCGCCGCCCGCGACCCGCCCGTTACAAGCCGAACGGACAGCACCGTCGGCGCAACCCACGGGCCGTTTTTACTGGCATGACCCCGGTTATACCGCGCGCTAGGCCGCCCTTCGCGCCCCGCGCACCACGATCGCGACGATGACGGCCATGATCGCGTTCAGGTCGAAATCCTTGGGCGGGTAGACGGCGGCGACGCCGGCCGCCTTCAGCGCGGCGGCGTCTTCGGGCGGGATGATGCCGCCGACGACGACGGGCACGTCGCCGATGCCGGATGTCTTCAAGCCTTCGATCACCGCGGCGACGAGCGGCTTGTGCGAGCCCGAGAGGATCGAGAGGCCGACGACACGGACGCCCTCTTCCACCGCGGCGTTGACGATCTTGGCCGGCGTCAAGCGGATGCCCTCGCAGATGACCCCGAAGCCCGCGTCGCGTTGGTAGCGGCAGGCGGCAAGCGGTGCGCGGGGGGCACCTACGCCGGCAATCCCGCCTTGCGCAGGCCTTCGGCCATGCGCTCGAGATCGGCCGGGTTCCTGAACGGCAGAACGGCGCGCCGGTGCGCGAAGGTGTAATCCGGATTGATGCGCAGCGCCTCGTCCCAGGCGGCGCGCGCCTCGGCGGGGCGGCCCTGGTGGCCGTAGAGCGAGGCCAGCAGCACATGCGTCGTTTCGGAGTTGGGGTTGCGGACGATGCGCTTGCGCAGCGCCGCCTCGGCCTCGGCGAACTGGGCGAGGTTGAAATGCGCCTGGGCGACGAAATAGAGGACGACGTCGGGGTAGTGCGGATCCAGCCGTATGGCGGCGGCCAGCGCCTCGAGCGCCCCGGCGGGCGCGCCCGCATAGACGAGCGCGGAACCCAGCAGCGAGTGGCCGAGGACCGAGCTGGGCTCGAGCGCGATGCAGGTGCGCGCCTCGGCGAGCGCGCGGTCGTGCTCGCGCCCCCACATGAGGGCGACGCCGAGCGACCAGTGGCATTCCGAATCGCGCGGCGCGAGGGCCACCGCCTTTTCGGCCAGCGCGCGCGCCTCGTCGAGTGCGGCGGCGGGATCGTCGACCCAGCGGTTTATGAACTCGTGGACGCGCGCGAAGGCGAGCAGCGCGTGGGCCTTCCCGAAGCGGGGGTCGACCGCGATCGCGCGCCGCATCAGCTCCTGGCCGGCGCGGCCTTCGGCCTTGGTATGCAGCACGATGAGCTCGCGTCCGCGCAGGAAGAGATCGTAGGCTTCGAAGCTTCCCGTGCCGCGCTCGAAGATGCGCTCGCGCTCGGCCGGCTTCAAATGCAGCGCCAGCGCCGTCACGATCTGGCGCGTGACATCGTCCTGCACGGCGAAAATGTCACCGATGTCGCGGTCGTAGCGCTCGGCCCAGACGTGCCCGCCCGTGGCCGCCTCGATGAGCTGCGCGGTGATGCGCAGGCGCCCTCCCGCCTTGCGCACGCTGCCTTCGAGCACGTAGCGCACGCCGAGCTCGCGCCCGACCGCCGTGACGTTCACCGACTTGCCCTTGTAAACAAAGGTGGAGTTGCGCGCGATCACGAAGAAACCGGAGATCTTGGAGAGGTCGGTGATCACGTCCTCGGTGATGCCGTCGGAGAAATATTCCTGTTCGGGATCGGCGCTGAGATTGGCGAAGGGCAGTACGGCGATGGAGGGCTTGTCGGGCAGGCGCAGCGGCGCGGGCTCCGCGCCCGGCGCGGCGCCGGCGCGGCGGATGCGGTAGGGCCGCACCGGCTCGGCGATGTTCTTGAGCGTGGTGGGGCCGAGATCCTCGAAGGCGAGCTTCAGGCGATTGCGTGCCTGCTGATGGACGGCCTCGGAGACGCAGATCCCGCCGGGTTCCGCGAGCGCTTCGAGCCGTGCTGCGATGTTGACGCCGTCGCCGTAGAGGTCGTCCCCCTGCATCATGACGTCGCCGAGATTGACGCCGATGCGGAATTCGATCCGCCGGCCGGCGGGGACCGCTTCGTTGCGCGCGCGCATCGCCTCCTGGATCGCGAGCGCGCAGCGCACGGCATCCACGACGCTGGCGAATTCGACGAGGAAGCCGTCGCCCATCGTCTTGAAGACGCGGCCGTGGTGCTCCGCGATCGCAGGTTCGACGGACTCGCGGCGGTGCGCGGTGAGCGCGGCGAGGGTTCCCTCCTCGTCCTCGCCCATGAGCCGCGAATAGCCGGCGACATCCGCCGCCAGGATCGCCGTTAGCTTTCGTTCGACGCGCTGCGCCTCCATGGCTGCGTTTCTCCGCGAAGCGGCACGCCGCTAGGCGGCTCTCCTGTTCCCGCGTTCCACGATGGCGACGATGTCGGCCATGATCGCGTTCAGGTCGAAATCCTTGGGCGTGTAGACGGCGGCGACGCCGGCCGCCTTCAGCGCGGCGGCGTCTTCGGGCGGGATGATGCCGCCGACGACGACGGGCACGTCGCCGATGCCGGATTTCTTCAAGCCTTCGATCACCGCGGCCACGAGCGGCTTGTGCGAGCCCGAGAGGATCGAGAGGCCGACGACGTGGACACCCTCTTCCACCGCGGCGTTGACGATCTCGGCCGGCGTCAAGCGGATGCCTTCGTAGACGACCTCGAAGCCGGCGTCGCGCGCGCGCACGGCGATCTGCTCGGCGCCGTTGGAATGGCCGTCGAGGCCGGGCTTCCCGACCAGCATCTTCAGGCGGCGGCCGAGGCGGCGCGAAACCTCGTCGACGCGCTTCCGGACCGCCTCGAGCGTCTTCTGATCGCCGAGCGCCGCCGCGGCGCCGCCGACGCCGGTGGGGGCGCGCCAATCGCCGAAGGTTTTGCGCAGCACGTCGCCCCATTCGCCGGTGGTGACGCCGGCATGGGCGGCGGCGATCGAGGGCTCCATGATGTTGCGGCCCTCCCTGGCGGCGCGCGCCAATTCGGCCAGCGCGGCGGCCGCCTTCTTGGCGTCGCGCGACGCGCGCCAGGCGCGTAGCAATTTGATCTGCTCGGCCTCAGAGGCTTCGTCGACGGCGAGGAAGCCGCCATCCTCGGCGCCGGCCGTGAGCGGCGAGCGTTCGGTTTCGACGAAGGCGTTGACGCCGACGACGGTCTGCTCGCCCTTCTCGATCGCGGCGAGGCGCTTGGCGTTCGATTCCACCAGCGCCTGCTTCATGTAGCTCGATTCGACCGCGGCGACGGCGCCGCCCATGCGCTCGATCTTGGCGAGCTCGTCTTTGGCGGCGGCGCAGAGCTCGGCGACTTTCTTCTCGATTTCCTTCGAGCCCTCGAAGATGTCGCCGAAATCGAGGAGATCGGTTTCGTGCGCGACGATCTGCTGGAGCCGGATGCTCCATTGCTGGTCCCACGGGCGCGGCAGGCCGAGCGCCTCGTTCCAGGCCGGGAGCTGCACGGCGCGCGCGCGCGCATCCTTCGAGAGCACGACCGCGAGCATCTCGAGCAGGATGCGATAGACGTTGTTCTCCGGCTGTTGCTCGGTGAGGCCGAGCGAGTTCACCTGCACGCCGTAGCGGAAGCGGCGGAGTTTCGGATCGGCGACGCCGTAGCGCGTCGCGCAGATATCGTCCCAGAGCCGCGTGAACGCGCGGAGCTTGCAAAGCTCGGTCACGAACTTCACGCCGGCATTGACGAAGAAGCTGATGCGCCCGACGACCGTGGGAAAATCGCCCGCGGGGACCTGGCCGGACGCTTTCACGCGATCGAGGATCGCGATCGCGGTCGCCAGCGCGAACGCGATCTCCTGCACCGGCACGGCCCCCGCTTCCTGCAGGTGATAGGAGCAGACGTTGACCGGATTCCACTTCGGCACCTCGCGATACGTGAACGCGATGGTGTCGGTGGTGAGCTTCAGGCTGGGCTCGGGCGGGAAGATATAGGTGCCGCGCGAAAGGTATTCCTTGACGATGTCGTTCTGCGTGGTGCCGGCGAGATCGGCGCGCTTGGCGCCCTGCTTCTCGGCGGCGGCGATGTAGAGCGCCAGCAGCCACGGCGCCGTGGCGTTGATCGTCATCGAGGTGTTCATCTTCGCGAGCGGAATGCCGGCGAAGAGCGCGTCGATGTCGCCGAGATGCCCGATCGGCACGCCGACCTTGCCGACCTCGCCCTGCGCCAGCGGATGATCGGAGTCGTAGCCGGTCTGCGTCGGCAGATCGAACGCCACCGAAAGCCCGGTCTGGCCCTTGGCGAGGTTCTGCCGATAGAGCGCGTTCGACGCCGCCGCCGAGGAATGGCCGCTATAGGTGCGGATCAGCCACGGGACCTCGCGCGGCATCACACCGCCTTCAGTGCTTGATCGAGATCTTCCTCGAGATCGGCGGCGTCTTCCAAACCGACCGAGAGCCGCACCATGCCGTCGTCGATGCCGAGGGCTTGGCGCTCGTGCGGCTTCAGGCGCTGATGCGTCGTCGTCGCCGGATGGGTGACGAGGCTCTTCGAATCGCCGAGGTTGTTGGAGATCAGGATCAGCTTCAACGCGTTCAGGAAGCGGAACGCCGCGGCCTTGCCGCCCGGCACCGAGAAGGTGACGAGCGAGCCGCCGGCGCTCATCTGGCGCTTGTTGAGCTCGTATTGCGGATGGCTCGGCAGGCCCGGGTAGTGCGCGGCCGCGATCTTGGCGTGCGCGCCGAGGAACTTCGCGATGCGCAGCGCCGAAGCGCACATCCGTTCCAGGCGCACGTCGAGCGTCTCGAGGCCCTTCAGCAGCAGCCACGCATTCATCGGCGAGAGCGCGGGGCCGGTGTGGCGCAGGAACGGCTGCAGATGGTTGACGATGAAGTCCTCGTTGCCGAGCACGATCCCGCCGAGCGTGCGCCCCTGCCCGTCGATGTGCTTGGTGGCGGAGTAGACGACGACGTCGGCGCCGAGCTTCAACGGCTGCTGCAGCATCGGCGTCGCGAACACGTTGTCGACCACGACGCGCGCGCCGGCCGCGTGCGCCATCTCGCACACCGCCGGAATGTCGACGATTCGGAGCTGCGGGTTCGACGGCGATTCGAGGAACACCACCGTCGTCGGCTTGGCCAGCGCCTTCTTCCACTGCGCGAGGTCGCGGCCGTCGACCAGCACCGTCTCGATGCCGAAGCGCGGCAGGATCTCGGCGATGATGAAATGGCACGAGCCGAACAGCGCATCCGACGAGACGACGCGGTCGCCCGATTTCAGCTGGCAGATCAGCGAGGCGAAGACGGCGGCCATGCCCGAGGCGGTGGCGCGCGCGGCCGCGGCGCCCTCGAGCTCGCACATGCGCGATTCGAACATCGCGACCGTGGGATTGCCGAAGCGCGAATATTGATAGCGCGGGCGCGAATTGTTGAACGCGGCCTCGGCGTCTTCGGCGTTGTCGTAGACGAAGCCCGAGGTGAAGAAGATCGCCTCGCAGGTTTCGTCGAAGCGCGAGCGCGCGGTTCCGCCGTGGACGGCTCTCGTTTGGCGGCGTTGCGGCCGCCGCGGCGGTCGGTTTTCGGTCATTGCCCCTGTTCTCGGTGATGGGAAACTCGCGCCCTCATAGCGGCTGGGGGCGGCGGGCAAAAGGGGTCTTGCCCTGCCGCTTGCTGGCCCGGCGTACCAACAGCGATTTTGCAGCGCATCAATAACCCGCCTTTGCGACTTCGATCCAGCGCGTAGTCG
>JBKOUH010000377.1:0-5607 GCA_046723285.1 Pseudomonadota bacterium | reverse complement strand
CCGTACAGACAATGTGCGGATCTCCCAATTCCACAGCGTCATCCCGACCGAAGCGGACGCGCCTGTTGGCGCGGCCGCGAAGTGGAGGGATCGCGAGCCGCATGCGCGCTGCCAGCGTCGCAATTCGTGCGAAGCTGCCTCACGATCCCTCCACTCCGCGCGGCGAAGACGCCACGCTCCGGTCGGGATGACGATTTGGGAAGGAAGGACCAAATGCATCGACGGACATTCCTGATTGCCACGGCGCTGCTCGCGGCCAGCCCCGCGCTCGCCGCCGACGAAGATCCGGTGGAGCTGGTGCGCGAGCTCTATCGCGTGCACGCCGAGGCCGAGAAAACGAAGCAGCTCGCCTGGCTGCCGCCGCACCGCGAGCGCTTCTTCACCCGCGCGCTCGGCGCCCTGATCGCCCGCGCCTATGAGCGCAACCGTATCGAGTTCGACTTCATCTTCGACGGTCAGGACGCGGTGATCAAAGATCTCGCGTTCCAGCCCGGCCGCCGCGCCGGCAGCCGGGCCACGGTGTTCGCGACGTTCAAGAACATGGATCAGCCCAAGCGGCTGGAATACGCGCTGGTCCGCGAGGGCGGCGCCTGGCGCGTCGCCGACATCCGCTCGCGCCAGAAGCCGAGCTGGCAGCTGACGCAATTGCTCAAAAGCAAATAGCGCGCCCGCGAATCGGGTGGCGCGTCTCGCGCGTGGGGGCAATGACCGCGACTCCGCTCAAATCCTACGACGGCATCGTCATCGGCGCCGGACATCACGGGCTCATCCTCGCCGCCTATATGGCGCGCGCGGGGCTCAAGATACTGCTGGTCGAGCGCCGGCTCATGTATGGCGGCGGGCTCGCGACGGTCGAGGCGACGCTGCCCGGCTTCTATCACAACAGCCATTCGATCAATCATTTCCACATCACGCATACGCCGTGGTTCCGTGATCTAAAGCTTGCGGAGAAAGTCGCGTATGTGACGCCGTTCTACGAGTTCGGCCAGCCGCACCCGGATGGCACGGCGCTCGTCTTCAGCCGCGATCTCGAGACGACGCTGAAGAGTGTTGCGCGCTTTTCGAAGAAGGACGCGGCGACGTTCCGCGAATGGAACGCCAAGGCGGAGGCGCTGACGCGCGACGTCTTGCTGCCCGAACGTTTCTCGGAGCCGCTCCCCGCCGCCGAGCGCGAAGCGTTGCTCGCGCGCACGCCGCTCGGGCGCGACTTCGTCGCCATCACCAAGCGCGAGCCTTTCGCGCTCGTCAACGAGCTGTTCGAACACGAATGGGTGAAGCTTCTGTTCCTGTTCAAGGTGTCGCTGTTCGGCACCTGGCTCGTCGACACGCTCGGGAAATCGAGCCCGATGGGCTCGGTGATCCGCGCCTTCGATCTCGAAAGCGGCTACCAGCTCTGCAAGGGCGGCAGCTTCAACCTCGCGCGCGGCTTGATGGAGCGCTTCATCGAGGCCGGAGGGCATTATCTCAACCACGCGCATGTGGCGCGCATCATGGTCGAGGGCGGCAAGGCGACCGGCATCGAAACCGCCGACGGCATCGCGATCCGCGCCCGGAAATTCGTCGCCAGCACCGCGAACGCGCACCAGACCTTCGAGGAGATGATCGGCCGCGATCAGCTGCCCGCGGCCTATCGCGCGAAGCTCGACGCGTTCAAATACACGGCGTGGACGCTCTTCGGCGTTCACTTCGCGCTCAACGAATCGCCGCGCTTCGCGGCGTCGAAGTTCGATCCCAACCTCGACAGGGCGCAGAAGTGGAATGTCGGCGCCGAATCGATCGCCGACCTCATGTCGGCGCACGATGACGTCAAGAACGGCCGCGTGCCGCGCATCGTGCAGTTCGGCTCGGGCGCGCTATCGGCCAACGACCCGGCGCAGGCGCCGCCGGGCAAGCACACGACCTATGCCTGGCACGTGATGCCGTTCGATCCCGACCGCGGCGGCAGGAGCTGGGAGCAATTCGAAGCTGAATTCACCGACAGCATCATCGAGCGCTTCCGGCACTACGCGCCCAACATGACGAAGCAGAACATCCTCAAGACCTACACCTACACCGCGCGCACCTACAGCCAGGAGCTCATCAATATGCGCGGCGGCGACATCTTCATGGGCGCGCTCTCGGCCGATCAGGTGATGGACAAGCATTGGGGCTACGCCACGCCGATCAAGCGCCTCTACATGGCGGGCTCGGCCTGCCACCCCGGCGGCGCCATCTCGGGCGGCGCCGGCTACATCAGCGCCGGCCTCATCGCGCGCGATCTCGGCTTGAAGCCGTGGTGGAAACCGGTCGATGCAAGGAAAGCGCTCACGGCGATGGCCAAGGGCGCGGGGCCCAAAGCAGCTTCGCGCAAACGCTGAGGCGGCCGGCGCCGTTACGCTTTGCGCGCCTTGGTCCACGCCACGAGATCGCGCACGCCTTCGGCAAGACCGTATTTGGGCGCGAAGCCGAGTGTTTTCCTCGCCAAGCTCAAATCGGAGACGGCCTTCATATCCGGCAGCGAGACCGCGGCGGCGGTGGGCGTCTCGATCCGAACCTTGGCGCCGGGCACGGCGGCCTTGAGCGCCTTGGCCATGTCGTCGGGCGACGATAGCGAGCCCATCGTAATGTTGAAGACGCCGCCGCCAAGCTCTTTCGCTTTCAGCGCAAGCACGGTGCCGGCACCGGCATCCTTGGAATAGACCCACTCCATGGCACCCGCCGGCAGCACGGCCTCCTCGCCGCGGAGCGCGCGGCCGACCGCCTCGCGCATGATGTTGCTCGGCCCGCCGCCGCCCGCCCCGCTCCAGGGGCCGAACACGGCGCCGTAGCGCATCGCGGCGAACTCGATGCCGTGCGAGCGCGCATAATTGATACCCAGGCTTTCGATCGCCTGCTTGGTCGAGGCGTAGACCGTCGTGGGGCGCGGAAACGCGGTCTCGCGCATCGGATCGCCCGAGCCGTCGCCGCCGGCCACGAAATGATTGAGCACATTGGAGCTCGACACGACCACGCGCTTGATGCCGAACGCGCGCGCCGCCTCGATCACGTTGACCGTGCCCATGATGTTGAGCTGGATCGCCGCATAGGGATCGCGCTGCGCGCCCAAGGTCAGCATCGGGTTGGCGGCCGTGTGCGCGATGCGCGTGATCTTGTGGCGCCGCAGCACCGCGGCCAGCGTCAGCGGGCGCAGGATATCGCCCACCTCCACGACCGCGCGCGCGGGATCGAACAGCTCGGCGAGCGCCGCCGTCTGCGGCGCCGTGTCGAACAGCACGGGGCGCTCGCCCTCCTCGATCAGAATGCGCGCGACTTGCGCGCCGACCAGCCCGGCGCCGATGACGAGCGTCGTCATGGATATCTCCCTCTCCGCGCGAATGTCTTAGCCGAAGACCGCACCCGACAGAACCGCGCTTGAGTCATCGCCGGGATCATGCTTCGTCATTGCGCGGCGGAGGGATGCCAAGCAATGGGCGAGACCAGTACGATCAAGCGCGGCGATTTCTGGTTCTTCTGGCCAACGCGCGTGCGCTATGCCGAGATCGACGCGCAGGGCGTAGTCTTCAACGCCAACTACCTCGCCTATTTCGACACCGCGATCACCGAATACATCCGTGCCCTGCCCTACAAATACGGCCTCGGCGGCGACACGGCGGCGGGCACCGACTTCCACATCGTCAAGGCCACGGTCGAATACCGGGCACCGATCCGCTTCGACGACGAGATCGAGGTGGGCGTGCGCACCGCCAAGCTCGGCCGCACCAGCATCTCCTACGCGCTCGCCATTTTTCCCAAAGGCGGCGACGCCGTGCTCTCGACCGGCGAGGTGATCTGGGTCAACACGGATTTGAAGGCGATGAAGTCGGCGCCCCTGCCCGAGGCCCTCGTCGCGGCGGTGAGGAAGCGCGAGGCCGTGTCGGCGTGAGGCGCGGCGCCGGCTATTTCTCGCGCACCACGCGGAAGCCCACGCTGTAATAGCCGCGATCGCTGCGGTTGTAGCCGCGGTTGGCGAGGCGCACGTCGCGGACCTGGCTGATCCAGGCGGCGCCGCGCATGATCCGGCTGTCGCAGTCGCCCGAGAGCCAGGGCCGGCCGTCGGCGGGGGCGCCGGCATAGCTTTGATTGAGACAATCCTCGACCCACTCCCAGGCGTTGCCGAGCACGTCGTGGAGGCCGTAGGCGTTGGCCTCGAAGCTGCCGACCGGCGCCGTGAAGGCCGAGCGGTCATTGCACATGAAGATGTCCCAATCCTTCGGCAGGCGATCGCGCGCCGTGAGGTCCGCGATGTTGGCGTGCCTGCACGGCTCATCCTTGTTCGCGCCCCACGGGTGGGCGCCCTCTTCGCCCGCGCGCGCCGCGTATTCCCACTCGGCTTCGCTCGGCAGCCGATAGGTCTTGCCGGTTTCGCGCGAGAGCCACGCCGCGTAAGCGCGCGCATCGGCCCAGCTCACGCAAACGACCGGGTGGTTTTCGGCGATCAGGAAATCGGGCCTGGTCCAGTTGACGGCGGGGTCGACGCGGTAGACGCCGGCCGCGGGATCGAACGTGGCGCAGGCAGAGTCCTGCTTGTGCCCGCTCTTCTCGACGAAGATGCGGTATTGCCGCACGGTGACCTCGTAGCGGCCCATCAGGAACGGGCGCGCGATCTCGACGCGGTGCTGAGGCCGCTCCTTGGGGTAGCTGCCGATCTCGCTCTCGGGCGAGCCCATCGTGAACGGGCCGGCGGGGATCTCGACCAGTTCCGGGCACTCGGCGCAATCGCGCACCGGCGCGACGAGGCGGGGCTCGTTGCGGCGCCCCAACGCGGCGCGGCGGGCCACGGCGAGGCGTGTGCGCAATCCGCCGAGCCGCGCATCCGCGGGCCTGATCTTGGCCGCGGCTTCGATGCTGCGTTCCGCCTCATCGAGAGCGCCGGTGCCGATCGTCGTCTCCGCCGCCGTGGCGAGACGGTCGAAGCGCCACGCATCGTACCATTCCATGCCGAAATACGCGCCGACTCCGAGAAAAAGCGCGGCGAGCGCGGCCGCGCCCGCGATGCGCAAGCGAATCTTTCGCGCCGCGAGGCGCCGGCGATTGCCTGCTTCCCCAGACGTATCGACCGTGGGACCGGGCTCGATGGCCGTCGGAGGAACGGGGCCGTCGTCGGCGCCCTCTTTCTGCTCCCGCCGTTTGAGGTGCCGCGACGACGGCTCGTCCGCCCCCGGCGCCGCGAGCAGCGCCCGGAACGCCGCGATCGACTGCGGCCGGTCGCCGGCGGCCATACGCATCGCCGCCTCGACCGCGGCGACGAGGCCCCGCGGATAGGCATCGCGAACGCATTGGGCGAGCGGCGCCACCGGATCGGGCTGATTTTCCATCTTCGCGTCGATGCGCTTCGGCGCCGAAAGCGGGCGGATGCCGGTCATGCAGCGGTAGAGCGTGCAGCCGAGCGCATAGATGTCGCTCCACGGCCCCTGCGTGGAGTCGCTCACGTATTGCTCATAGGGCGCGTAGCCTTCCGAGACGATCGCGGTCAGATTCTGGCTCTTGGCGCCGACGGCTTGGCGCGCGGCGCCGAAATCGAGCAGCAGCGGCGTTCCGTCGTCGCGCAAGAAGATGTTGTCGGGCTTGATGTCGCGGTGAAGGAAGCCC
>JBKOUH010000098.1:0-4009 GCA_046723285.1 Pseudomonadota bacterium | reverse complement strand
GAGATGAAGATCTTGGTGCCGGTGATGCGGAACGAGCCGTCATCGCCCGACCCCTTGTCGGCGGGAACCGCGCGCGTCTTGATCATGCCGAGATCGGTGCCGCAATGCGGCTCGGTCAGGCACATTGTGCCCGACCAGGTGCCGTCGGCGAGCTTCGGCAGGTATTGGTTCTTGAGGTCGTCGTTGGCGTGCAGCTCGATCGCGTTGTAGGCGCCGTGCGAGAGGCCGGGATACATGCCGAACGACATGTTGGCCGAGCTCACGAGCTCCTCGACCGCGAAGCCGAGCACTTTGGGCAGGCCCTGGCCGCCGTATTTCGGGTCGCAGGTGAGCCCCGTCCAGCCGCCTTCGCGGAACGTGTTGTAGGCTTCCTTGAAGCCCTTGGGCGTGCGCACCACGCCGTTCTCGTAGGTGCAGCCTTCTTTGTCGCCCGGAAGGTTCAGCGGCTGCAGCTCGTTCTCGCAGAGCTTTGCCGCTTCCTCGAGCACCGCATCGACCACGTCGGGCGTCGCCTCGGCATAGCCGGGCAGCGACGTGACCTCGCGCTCGAAGCCGAACACTTCGTGGAACAGGAAGCGCATTTCCTTGAGCGGGGCTTTGTAGACGGGCATGGCGTTTTCCCTCGTTCTCTATCTCTTTCAATTGTCGTGCCCGCTTTCGCGGGGACGACACCTCTGAGCTTGGACTAATTGCGCAGCGGCTTTCCGGTTTCGAGCAGGTGCTCGATGCGGGCGAGAGTCGCGGGCGTCTTCAGGAGCTTCATGAAGCCCGCGCGCTCGAGCGCGTACATCTTGTCCTCGGTCATCACCTCGGTGATGTCGGTGTCGCCGCCGGTGACGACGCGCGCGACTTCGCCGGAGACGACCGCGTCGTGCGGCAGCGCCTTGCCTTGCAGGCGGAAGCCCTCGACCGCGAGATCGAGCGCGGCCTTGCCGTTGGCGCCGGGCAGGCGCAGCTCGACCGGCTCGGGCGGCTTGTAGCCGGTCACCATCGCCAGCGCGCGCTGCTTCGCGTCGTAGAGCAGGCGGTCGCGGTTCATCGTGACGCCGTCGGTGGGGCGCAGGATCATCATGTCGCGCGCTTCGGCCGCGGATTTCGCCACCTGCGCGGTCGAGATCATCTCGAACACCTTGGCGATCGGCGGCATCGGGCCGTTGGCCGGCTTCTTCGCCACGGTCCAGCGCGTGACCAGCTCCTTGCAGCCGCCCCAGCCGGGCAGCACGCCGACGCCGACCTCGACCAGGCCGGTGTAGGTTTCGGCATGCGCCTGCACGGCGGAGCTGTGCAATATCATCTCGCAGCCGCCGCCGAGCGCCATGCCCGAGGGCGCGGCCACGACCGGGAACGGCGCATATTTCATGCGCTTGTAGGTCTTCTGGCCGCCCTCGATCAGGCCCTCGATCATCGGCCACACGCCGACATTCGCGGCGAACAGCGCCAAGCCGATATTGGCGCCGACCGAGAAATTATCGCCCTCGTTGTAGAGGACGAGCGCCTTCATGTTCTTCTGCACGTGATCGAGCGACTTGCCGAGCAGCTCGGCCACGTCGTTGTCGATCGCGTTCATCTTGGTGTGGACCTCGAAGCAGGCGGCGCCGTCGCCGATGTCCCAGAGGCTGGCCGAGCCGTTCTTCAGAATCGGCTTGCCCTTCCGCTTCACGTCGGCGAGCAGCAACACGCCTTCGGGGCGCTTCACGGGCGCGTAGGTGCCGGCGGTGGTGAACTGCTCGAGCACGCCGTTCGCGACGCGATAGAACGTGCCCTCGCCCACCTTGGCGAGCAGCGCCGGCACCGGCTTGCCGCTGGCCTTGAGCTTCTCGGCGAACCATTTCGGGCCGAGCTTGTCGATGAGCTCGAACGGCCCCCACTTCCACGCGTAGCCGAGCTTCATGCCCTGGTCGACGGCATAGATATCGTCGGCGATCTCGGGCGCGAGCGACGCGGCGTAGGCGAGCGTCTTCGCCAGCATGTCCCACGCGAACTTGCCGCCGCGGTCGGGGTGCGAGACGAGCTTCTGGAGGTCCTTGCCGCCGACCGAGACGCTTTCGAGCTGCGCGCGCTGCGAGGGCGCATAGGCGCCCGTCTTGAGATTGATCGATTCCTTGACGCGCTCCTTGCCCGCCTTGTTCATGCGGTAGAAGCCGCCTTTGCCTTTGCGGCCGGTGTAGCCCTCGGCGATCATCTTCTCGATGAACTTCGCCGAGTCCTCGCGGAACTCGGTGACCAGCGGATCCTTCGCCGGCAGGTTCGCGCGCATGCTCCTGCCGACATGCGGCATGAGGTCGATGCCGACGAGATCGAGCAGGCCGAAAATCCCGGTCTTGGGGAAGCCCATCGGGCGGCTCGCGACCGAATCCGCCTCTTCGACCGTGAGGCCGTGATCGGCTGCGGCGTTCACCGCGGCCTGGATCCACATCGTGCCGATGCGATTGCCGACGAAGCCCGGCGTGTCCTTGGCGTGGATGACGCCCTTGCCGAGCCGCACGTCGCAGAAGGTCTCGATGCTCGCGACGACATCCTTGCGCGTCTTGGCGCCCGCCACGATTTCGAGCAGGCACATGTAGCGCGGCGGATTGAAGATGTGCGTGATGACTAAATCCTTCTGGAAGCTGTCGGGGAGGCCCTCGACGAGCTTCGCGAGCGGGATCGTCGAGGTGTTCGAGGAGACGATCGAGCCCTTCTTGCGGCTGGCCTCGAGTTTCTTGAACACGTCGTGCTTGATCTCGATCTTCTCGATCACCGCCTCGACGATCCAATCGCAATCGCCGAGCGCGCCCAGATCGTCCTCGAGATTGCCGGGGGTCACGAGCTTCGCGGCATCGCGGTGCATGAACGGCGCCGGATCGGTCTTCAGCATTTTCTCGATCGCGTTGCGCGCGAGCATGCTGCGGTCATTGGCGCCCTTCGGCACGATGTCGAGCAGCATCACCGGCACGCCGGCATTGGCGATGTGCGCGGCGATGCCGCTGCCCATCACGCCCGAGCCGATCACGGCGGCTTTCTTGATGTCCATCTTGGTCTCTCCCGTTCGCACAACCCAACCGTCATCCTGAGCGAAGCGAAGGATCTGGCTGGAGCAGCTGCGGCGTTTCCTTTGTCGCGCGCCGACGCCACGAGCTGTGGCGCACGACGCGGCGGTGGAGGCTAGATCCTTCGGCCCAAGGGGCCTCAGGATGACGGTGGGGTTTGGCGCCTCACACCTTCTCGAGAACGGTCGCGATGCCTTGGCCGCCGCCGATGCACATCGTGGCGACCGCGTATTTCGCACCTTCGCGCTTCAGCACCGAGGCGGCCTTGCCGGTGATACGGGCGCCGGAGGCGCCGAGCGGATGGCCGAGCGCGATGGCGCCGCCGTCCAAGTTCACGCGGTCGGGCGAGATGCCGATCTCCTGGATGCAGGCGACGGCCTGCGAGGCGAAGGCCTCGTTCAGCTCCATCACGTCGATGTCTTTGGCCTGGAGGCCGGCGCGCTTCAGCGCCTTCTTCGTCGCCTCGACCGGGCCCATGCCCATGATCTCGGGCTGAATGCCGGTGCCGGCGATGGCCTTGATGCGCGCCAAGATCGGCAGGTTGTGTTTCTTCGCGTAGTCCTCGGAGCACACGATCGTGGCCGAGGCGCCATCGGTGAGCGGCGAGGAGGTGCCGGCCGTGACCGTGCCGTCGGCGAAGAAGGCGGGCTTCAGGCCCGACAGCACTTCCATCGTCGTATCGGGGCGGATGCCGCCGTCGGAATTGACGACGCCGGCCTTGGTCTCGATCGGCACGATTTCGTCCTTGAACTTGCCGGCCTCGCGCGCCTTGGCCGCCTTCTGGTGCGAGGCGATCGCGAAGAGCTGCTGCTTCTCGCGCGTGACCTGATACTTCTGCGCCACCGCCTCGGCGGTCTGGCCCATCGAATGATACGTCTCGGGCCACTTGTTCTTGAGCGCGGGATTGGGCGAGGGGTTGTAGCCCGTCATCGGCACACGCGTCATGCTCTCGACGCCGGCGCAGACGAACAGCTCGCCGG
>JBKOUH010000157.1:0-12191 GCA_046723285.1 Pseudomonadota bacterium | reverse complement strand
GTGCAGGCCGCCGACCTCGCGCGCGGGTCGGGCGTGAAAACCGAGCTGCGCCGGAACTAGAGGGGAGCCGGCGGGCAAAGCGGAGGATACATGTCGCTTCAGATCGAACCCGACGGCCCCGTTCTGATCGTCACTATGGATCGGCCGAAGGCGCGCAACGCCGTCGATCCCGAGCAAGCAGAGCGCCTGCGCGCGGCGTTCGACGCGTTCGAGCGCAACGCCGAGGCCAAGGTGGCGGTGCTCACCGGCGCCAACGGCGTGTTCTGCGCCGGATACGATCTCAAAAGCTTCGCCGACCGCAAGAACGACGATGCGCGGAAGCTCGACTACGACCCCGAGGGCGAAGGGCCGATGGGCCCGTCGCGGCGGCTCTTGTCGAAGCCGGTCATCGCCGCAGTCGAGGGCCACGCGGTCGCGGGCGGGCTCGAGCTCTCGCTCTGGTGCGACATGCGCGTGGCATCGGAGACGGCGGTGTTCGGCGTCTTCTGCCGGCGCTGGGGCGTGCCGCTGATCGACGGCGGCACCGTGCGTTTGCCGCGCGTCGTCGGCATGGGCCGCGCGCTCGACATGATCCTGACCGGCCGCCCGGTGGACGCGCGCGAGGCATACGATTGGGGCCTCGCCAACCGGCTCGTGCCCGCCGGCCAGGCGCGCGCCGAGGCGGTGAAGCTCGCCAAGGAAATCGCGCGCTTCCCCGAGCTCTGCATGAAGACCGACCGCATGAGCGCGTTCCGCCAATGGGACATGGACCTGCCGTCCGCGCTCAAGATGGAAGGCCGCGAGGGCCTCGCCCCGCTGCTCGAAGGCGCGCGCGAGGGCGCCGCCCGCTTCGCCTCCGGCAAGGGCCGCGGCGGCAATTTCGGCGAGATTTGACCGCGCCTCCCTGTTAGCTTCGGCCGATGTCGAATTCGCGCAGCTATCCGCAGCGGCGGCCGTTGGGGCACGGGCGCGTGGCCGCGGGCACGGCGCCGGTGAAGCCGCGCGATGCCGCTTCGCTGATCGTCTGGCGCGCGGGGCCCGAGGGCGCCGAGGTGCTGATGGGGCGGCGCTCGCGGCGCGCGGCGTTCGTGCCCGATTTCTTCGTGTTTCCCGGCGGGCGGCTCGATCCCGCCGACAGCGCCGTGCGCCCGGCGACGCCGCTCGATGCGGACTTTGTCCCGCGCATGGGCGTGCGCGGCGACGCGGCGCTGGCCGAGGCGCTGGCGCTCGCCGCCGTCCGCGAGACGTTCGAGGAGACCGGCCTCCTCTTGGCTGAGATCGGCGACATCGGCGACGTGCCGCACGCGGAGTGGGCGCATTGGAAGGCGCGCGATCTGGCGCCCGGCCTGCATCGCATGCGCTATTTCGGCCGCGCCATCACGTCGCCTTCGAGCCCCATCCGGTTCCACGCGCGCTTCTTCGTCGCGCGCGCCGAGGAATTGCAGGGCGAGATCGCGGGCTCGGGCGAGCTTTCGGAGCTCGGCTTCTATCCGGCGACCGAGGTGCTCGCGAACATGCCGGTCGTCGACGTGACCGAGTTCATGCTGAACCGCGTGATTGCCTACGCCGCCGACCCGCTCCGCTTCGATCCGCGCATGCCGATCTTCTCCTACCGCGACGACGGGCCGTTCGTGCGGTACGAGTGAGCGTCGCTTGACCTTCGGTCAAGCTTCTGGCGAAGCGAAGCTTCGCCCGTAAGCTCGCGAAGCGAGCGTCAGCGCCGGTCGGTGCGCGGGGTGAGGCGGGTCACGTGGCCCATCTTGCGGCCCTTCCTTGCTTCGGTCTTGCCGTAGAGGTGCAGGCGCGCGCTCGGGTCCTTGAGGAATTCGGGCCAGCGGTTCACGTCGTCGCCCAAGAGATTGGTCATCACGGCGTCGGCGTGGCGTTCGGGCGAGCCGAGCGGCAGGCCGCAGACCGCGCGCACGAGCTGCTCGAACTGGCTGACGAGGCAGGCGTCGATCGTCCAATGCCCGGAATTGTGCGGCCGCGGCGCCAGCTCGTTGACGAGGATGCGGCCATCGTCGGTGACGAACATCTCGACCGCGAGCAGGCCCACCAGCTCGAGCGCGTTGGCAAGCCGCGCCGCCAGAGACTCCGCTTGCTCGGCAAGGAAGCGCGAAATCGGCGCCGGGGCGATCGTTTCGGCGAGAATGTGCTCGCGATGGCGGTTCTCGACCGGGACATAGGCGCGTGTCGAGCCGTCGAGGCCGCGCGCCACGATCACCGAGATCTCGCGGTTGAATTTCACGAAGCCTTCGAGGATCGCGGGCTTGCCGCCGATGCCGTCCCAGGCTTCGACCGGATTGTCGCGATGCGCGATGATGCGCTGGCCCTTGCCGTCATAGCCCATGCGCCGCGTCTTCAAAACGGCGGGGCGGCCGATGCGCTCCAGCGCCGGGATAAGCGCCTTCAAGCTATCGACTTGCTCGTAGGGCGCGGTGCCGCCGCCGGTGCGGCGCACGAAATCCTTCTCGGCCACGCGATCCTGCGCCACGGCAAGCACGCGCGAGCCGGGCCGCACGGGCTTGCCGAGGCTTTCGAGGAACGACACGGCCTCGGCCGGCACGTTCTCGAATTCGAGCGTCACCACGTCGCACGCGCGCGCGAGGTGTGCGAGCGCCGCCTCGTCGGTGTATTCGGCGTGGATGCTGAGCGCCGCCACTTGCGAGGCCGGCGCGTCTTCCTCGGGGCTCAGGACGGCGACGCGGTAGCCGAGCTCGGCCGCGGCGAGCGCCGTCATGCGCCCAAGCTGCCCGGCGCCGAGAATGCCGATCGTGGAGCCGGGCGGAATCGGTTCGGCCGTCATGGCGCGGTCGCGGCGCTCAGACCGGGGTCTTGGCGACGGATTTCGTCTGCTTCGCGCGCCAGGCGCCGAGCCGCTTGGCCAGAGCCTTGTCGCAGAGAGCCAGGATCGACGCCGCGAGGAGGCCGGCGTTGCGCGCGCCGGCCTTGCCGACTGCGAGCGTGCCCACCGGAATACCGCCCGGCATCTGCGCGATCGAAAGCAGCGAATCGAGTCCCTTCAACGCCTTGCTCTCGACCGGCACGCCCAAGACCGGCAGCGTCGTCAACGACGCGATCATCCCGGGCAGATGCGCCGCGCCGCCGGCGCCGGCGATGACGACCTTGACGCCGTCCGCAGCGGCGCCTTCGGCGAACGCGAACATGCGCTTCGGCGTGCGGTGCGCCGAGACGATGCGCGCCTCATGGCCGACGCCGAGCTCCTTCAGCACCGCGGCGGCTTCGCGCATGGTTTCCCAATCGGATTGGCTGCCCATCACGATCGCGACGGGCGGCGCGCGGCGAGGCATGATCCATCCCCGGGGCCGAAAAGAGCGTGCGACTATACGGGCGCGCCACCGCTCCGCAAGGCGGTAAAGTGAGCCGGAGCCTCCCCGCGCGCGCTCCTCAAGCGATGATGTCGGGCAGCAGCATGCTTTCGATGTGCGTGATCTGGTCCTTGAGCATGAGCTTGCGCTTTTTCAAGCGCTGGACGCGGACCTGGTCGAACGGCGCCTCTTCGGTCACGCGGGCGATGACGTCGTCGAGGTCGCGGTGTTCGGTGCGCAGTTCCTCAAGCTTGCGCTTCAGCATGCCGCGCTGTTCGTCATCGAGCTTCAAGGCGCGCTTCTCTCCCTCGGCCCCCTTATCGGGGCGCATGATTTCGTCCTAGAAGATAACGCTTCGGTCACGATGCGTCACCCCTCATGGACTTTCCCGCGCACGCATTTTGGGATTTCTCGCTGGCGCTCTACGGCAAGCCCGGAGTCGCGCCCGCCTGCCTCGCGCTCCAGGAGCGCCACGGCGTCGACGTGAACGCACTGATGTTCTGCGCCTGGCTCGCGGAGAGCGGCCGCGGCCCCGCGGCGCGCGAGGCGCTCGACGCCGCGTTCGCCGCCGTCGCCGCCTGGCACGCGCAAGTCGTGCGCACGCTGCGCCCGCTCCGCCAGCGACTCAAATTCGGCTTCGAGCCGGTGGACGCGACGCTGGTGAAAGCCCTCCGCGCGCGCATCCAAAAAGTCGAGATCGACGCCGAGCATGTCGAGCAGCTCGCGCTCGCTGCTTCGGCCGCCGCCGCAGCGCCGGCGCGCCCCGGCCTCGGCACCGACGCGAAAGTCGGTCATGCGGCGCTCCACGCGGCGGCCTATTTTGCGCGCATCGGCGCCACGCTCGGGGCCGAGGATTTCGCGGCGCTCCGCGTCATCATCGCCGCCGCTTTCGCATTGCCCGAGGACGCGGTTCGGGCGCATGTTGAGCGTGCCTTCGCCTGAATGTTCTGGAGAAACCCGCGTGCGCGTCCGCTCTCTCGTTTTCGCGTGGATCGTGGCGCTGGCGGCATCGTTTGCCGCGGCCGCCGCCGCCCAGGATCAGCGGATCGCGACGCGGCTCACCTTCCTCCATTTCAACGACGCCTATCAGATCTCGCCGCGGCGCGGCCTGGGCGGCATGGGCCCGATGGCGACGCTCATCCAGCGCGAGCGGGCGCGCGCGCCGCAATCGGTGCTGAGCTTCGGCGGCGATCTCATTTCGCCCTCGCTGCTCTCGGGCATCACCAAGGGCGCGCACATGGTGGAATTCGCCAATGCGCTGCGCCTCCAGATCGCGGTGCTCGGCAACCACGAATTCGATTTCGGGCCCGACGTGCTCGCGCAGCGCATCGGCGAATCGAAATTCTCCTGGCTCGGCGCCAATGTGCTCGGCACCGACGGCAAGACCTTCCCCGGCGTGCTGGCGACGAAGATTCTGCAAATGGGGCCGGTGAAAGTGGGCTTCTTCGGCCTGATCACGCCCGAGGCGCGGCTCTATATCCGCGGAGGCATGCCGGTGAATTTCGCGCCGTTCCTGCCCGCCGCGCGGCTGGCCGTGGCGCAGCTGAAGCAGGAAGGCGCCCAGGTGATCGTGGCCCTCACCCACATGAACCTGCACGAAGACCAGCAGCTCGTGCGCGAGGTGCGCGGCGTCAACCTCGTGTTGGGCGGCCACGAGCACATTCCGATCACGGTCTACGAGCGCGGCGTGCTGATCTTGAAGGCCGGCAGTGACGCCGAGTTCCTGGGCGTCGCCGACCTCGACGTGGTGATCGAGAAGGGCGAGGTAAGGGCGATCCCGTCCTGGCGTCTCGTCGCCAACTACGGCGTGGTCGCCGACCCCGCGGTGCAGGCACTGGTTCGCAAGTACGAGCAGCAACTCGACAAGGAGATGGGCCAGCCCATCGGCAAGACCGACACCGCGATGGACAGCCACGCCGCAACCGTGCGCCTGCGCGAGGCGGCGTTCGGCAACCTCGTCGCCGACGCGATTCGCGCCGCCACCGGCGCCGACGTGGCGCTGGTCAACGGCGGAGGCCTGCGCGGCAACAAGGACTATCCGGCCGGCGCCAACATCACCGCGCGCGACGTCTTCTCCGAGATGCCGTTCGGCAACGTCGTCCTCGTGCTCGAAGCCAAAGGCTCCGATCTCAAAGCGATCTTGGAGCACGGGCTCTCGCGCGCCGGCACGGAATTCGGCGGCTTTCCGCAGGTCTCGGGCGTCAAGGTCGTCTACGATCCGGTCAAGCCGGTCGGTCAGCGCGTCGAGAGCGTGCTGATCGGCGAGTGGCCGCTCGATCCGAACCGCACCTATCGGCTGGCGGTCAACGACTTTCTCGCCGCCGGCGGGGACGGCTACACCATGCTCGCCAATCTGAAGCGCATCGTCGACACCAACGCCGGGCCGCTCATGGCCGGCGTCGTCATCGATTATATCAAGCAGAAGGCGACGGTGGCGCCGCATGTCGAAGGGCGGCTACAGGCGAAGTAGCGTTGTGGACGTCGCCATCACCCGCGAGCGGCCCGACACCGCCGATGCGAAGCTGCTCATCGGCGAACTCGAAGCGCTGCTGAGCCCGAACTACGCGCCGGAGAGCCGGCACGGCTACAGCGTCGAGAAGCTGATCTGCGAGAACGTGCATTTCTTCGTCATGCGCGCGGATGGCGCGCCGGTGGGCTGCGGCGGCATCCAGTTCTATCCCGCGTTCGGCGAGCTGAAGCGCATGTTCGTGCGCGATGCGCTGCGCGGCGGCGGACTCGGACGCGCGCTCCTCGAGCACTTGGCCGCGCATGCCCGCGCCAACCGCTGCGATCTCCTGCGGCTCGAAACCGGCATCCACCAGCACGCGGCGATCCGCCTCTACGAGCGCTGGGGGTTCCAGCGGATACCGCCGTTCCCTCCCTACCGGCCGGACCCGGTCAGCATCTGTTACGAGAAGCGCCTCGCGCCGGAAAAAAAGTAGGGGCGGGTTTCAAGCCCGCCCCTACGAACGAATCACTGTGCCGTTCTCGCGTTACGCGGCGCCGTTGGCCTTGAACCAATCGAGCATGCGCTTCCAGCCGTCCTCGGCGTCGGCCTTGTTGTAGCTCGGCCGGTTGTCGGCGTTGAAGCCGTGGCCGGAGTTCGGATAGATCTTGATTTCAGCCTTCTTGCCGGCCTTCTTCATTTCCGATTCCATCATCTCGACCGTGTCGACCGGAATGCCCTGGTCCTTGCCGCCATAAAGGCCGAGGACCGGCGCCTTCATGTCCTTGGCGAGATCGATGGGGTTCTTCGGCGTCATCGCGTTGCTCGTGCCGACGATGCGGCCGTACCACGCGACCGCGGCCTTCAACTTCGGCTGATGCGCCGCATAGAGCCACACGATGCGCCCGCCCCAGCAGAAGCCGGTGATCGCGAGCTTTTCGACGTTTCCCTTGCCAGACTTTTCCGCCCACGCCTCGCAGGCATCGAGATCGCCCATCACTTGCGCGTCGGATACCTTTGCGATGATTTCCGCGACGAGTTTCGGAGTCTCTTGCATCGTGTACTTGGTCGGATCGCCCTGCCGTGCAAATAACTCGCCGGCGATCGCCATGTAACCCTGCTTTGCGAGGCGCCGGCAGATGTCTTTAATGTATTCATGCACGCCCCACGCCTCGTGCACGACGAGCAATACCGGAAATGGCCCGCCCGAGGCCGGCATCGCAACGTAGGCCGGCATCTGGCCGCCGGTGACGGGAATCTTCACTTCCTTCGCATCGAGACCGGTCGTATCGGTCTTGATCACGGTCTCGGCCATGACCGGGCCGGCGGCGGCGGCGAAGCCGGTGGCGAGGGAAGTGACCACGAAGCCGCGACGCGAGAGCGGCGCGTCCGGCATAAGGCTAACGACGTCGGCCATATTGTCAGGCATGCGTTCCATGAAGTCCCGTTCTCCGGTTCAGATCGAAAATTCGTACATTCGTCAATTTGCGGCGAAGCAGTAAAGGAGACCCGCGCCGCCGGTGCTTATGAGACCGGCTTGGCTGCAGCCGCGCGAGGGGTGCGACGAGTTCCACGACTTGAGGTTCTCTGCATCGGTTGGGCCCCTACGGTCGGAATGCCCGGTCATCGCCGAACCTTGGTCGCTCTTGGTCCAATTCCCGCAGGTATGATCATTGGCGTCCGTGAAGGCGGTTCCGTCCCGCTGTGAGCCGGTGAGAATGTCGTGCTCGTTCGGTTTGTCGCCGTAACCGTTGACGACGGTGCCCTTCTCGGTGAGCGCGGTCTCCTTGGTGATGCCGTTCGCGCCGTGAAGCTCGGTCACGTCCTTGGCGATAACCACGCCTTTGGCGTTCTTCCAGGGACCACGTCCGATCCGGTCGCGGGCGTTGACCGCGCCGGGGCCTTGCGTGCTGAGATAGGCGCGCCAGGTCTTGTTGCCCGCGCCAACGGCAGCAGCCAGGGCCTGGCAGTGACGGTCGGCGCCGGCGAGCCCGCCGAGATCCGCACCTTTGCCGAGGCCGACGCTCGTGACGAAGAAGGTCATGTCGGCCTGCTGAGCCGCGGCGGCGCCAGGCATAACAGCGAGTACCAAGCATGCAATGATATGACGGACCGCGTATTTCAAGGAATCCTCCCTGCGTTGACATGAGTTCGGCGGCGCCCGATTAAGGAGTGCGCCACACCGAAGAACACTGCGGAGGTGCAAGCCTTCCCCCGCGCTCTTTCACCATGCCCGCGTACGGCCGGCTGTGACCAGAGCTTCACGAATATGTTATCGACGCTCGGCCTCGCCGAACGTTCGTCGCCGAAATTCCCTCGCCGCCACCGGTGAAATATGCCGCGCCGCATCGCCCTGCTGTTCGTTCTCGCCGTCTTTGCGGCGGCCGCTTCGGCGCAGCAGCCGATCTCGGTCTTCTCACGGACCGTGCCACTCGACCCGCGCGATCCTGCGAAGCGCGAGATCGGCGAGCTGGAATATCGCGGCGGCGTCGCGCTGCGCTCGACCGACGCGCGCTTCGGCGGCTTCTCTGGCCTTCACGTCAGCTCCGACGGGGCCAGCGTGCTCGTGATCTCCGACCGCGGCTCCTAGCTGCGCCTCTACTTGAGCTACGATCGCGCCGGCCGGTTCGACGAGGCGCCGCCCAATGCCGGGCTCGAAGCGCCCGCCCTGTCGGGCGCGGCTTCCCCGTCGCCATCGCCGAGCGCATGACGTCCGGCGGCGGCGCGCTCGCGGCCTGGGTCGGACGCGGCGGCGTGTGGGAACCGTTCGGCTATGTGAGGAAGCCCGGGCTGCGGGTCAGCGACGCGGCGCTCCTGCCCAGCGGCGACCTGCTCATGCTCGAGCACCGCTACAGCGCGCAGACCGGCAGCGTCGTGCGCTTCGTGCGCGTGGCGCGCAACGCGATCGTGCCGCGCCAGCGCGTCGAGGGCCGCGAGCTGGCGCTGCTCGAGCCGCCGCTCACCACCGAGAATTTCGAAGGCGTCGCGATCCGCCGCGGCGACAAGCGCGAGACGCTGATCTACGTGATGTCCGACGGCAACTTCAATCCGCTCCGGCGCACGGCTGCTGTTCCTGTTCGCGATGAGGCCGGACGAGCCGCCGCCGGCACCCCGGGCGTCAGCGCCCGACGAGAAAACGGGGGCGCAAAAAAACCCGCCTTGCCGGCGGGTCCTTTGTCGCGTGATGTCGTGCGCTCTTATGCGGACGCGGCCGCGCGCTTTTCCTTGGCGCGCGCGACGCGGCGCTTCAGGCGGCGCGCTTCGGCCGAGAGCTTCGCGTCGGGCGTGTCGATGAGAAACGCGTCGATGCCGCCATTGTGCTCGACGGTGCGCAGGCCCGCGGTGGAGATGCGCAGCTTCACCGGCAGGTTGAGGCTGTCGCTCCAGAGCGAGGCCATCTGGAGATTGGGCAGGAAGCGGCGCTTGGTGCGGCGCTTCGAGTGGCTGACATTGTGGCCGACAAGCGGATCCTTGCCGGTGATGACGCAGCGGCGGGCCATGGCGCAGTCCTAAAGCGTTGATATCGCGTTGGAAAACAGTTTGCCGGGCAAGCGGGCCCGGCGTTGGCAGGATCACTAGCCCGATCGGTGAGCGAGGTCAATGGTTTGCAGTCGCGGCCCCTAGCCGCGCTTGCTGCCGCGCGCCAGGAAAATCTCAATCGCGCGATCCGCGGCGGCGCCGGGCGCCATGCGGCCCTCGGCGACCGCGGCTTCGAGCTTCTTCAGCTCGGCGCGCACGCCCTCGTGCTCGCGCATTTCGGCGAGCAGCGCCTCGGAAATCTCGCTCCACATCCATGCGCGGGCCTGGTCGGCGCGTCGGCGCTGCAAGAGTCCGCCCTTGGCCAAAGCGGCGCGATACTGTCCGACCGCGGTCCACACCTCGGCGATCCCCTTCCCCGTCACCGCCGAAGTTAGCAGTACCGACGGCGTCCAACCCGGCACGGTCGGGCGCAAGAGGCGCAGCGCGTGCTGGTATTCCGACTGCGTGCGCCCGGCCGCAGGGGCGAGATCGCCGTCGGCCTTGGTCACCACCATCAAATCGGCAAGCTCGACGATGCCGCGCTTGATGCCCTGGAGCTCGTCGCCGCCCGCCGGCGCCAGCAGCAGCAGGAACATGTCGACCATCTCGGCGACGGCGGTCTCGGATTGGCCGACGCCGACGGTCTCGACGATGATCACGTCGAAGCCGGCGGCCTCGGCGACGAGCATCGCCTCGCGCGTGCGCCGCGCCACGCCGCCCAGCGTCGTTCCCGCCGGCGAGGGCCGGATGAAGACCGCTTCGCTGCGCGCCAACTGCTCCATGCGCGTCTTGTCGCCCAAGATCGAGCCGCCGCCGCGCTTGGAGCTCGGGTCGATGGCCAGCACGGCGATGCGGTGGCCTTCTCCGATCACATGCAGGCCGAACGCCTCGATGAACGTCGACTTACCGACGCCGGGCACGCCGGTGATGCCGAGCCGGATCGATTTGCCGGTATCGGGCAGCACGGCCGCGATCAGCGCATTCGCCTCGGCGCGGTGATCGGCGCGGGTCGACTCGACCAGCGTGATCGCGCGCGCCAAGGCGCGGCGATCGCCCGCGCGCAGGCCCGCGGCGAGCGATTCGATCTTGTCTCCTTTGGACGAAATGCTTGCCGGCCGACTCACGCGAAACCCCGGTTCGCGCGCAGCCAATCAGATTTGCCGGCACTGCGAAAGGCCTTCGCCGCTAGGCGTGCGCCATCCAGTCGAGACAGCGCCGCATTTCCGCTTTCATCTCGGCGGCGGGGAAACGGCAGCGGCGGCCGTGGCCGGGAAGGATCCACTCGAAGCGGTGCGCGGCCAGGCGCGCCATCGAGCGGCGGAGCTCCTGCCAGTCGTACCAGCACGCATCGCGGAACGCGTAGATCTGCTTGCGCTCCGCGCTCCATGCGACGTGATCGCCCGAGAAGAGGAACGTTTCGTCCACAAGCAAGCAGGCCGAGCCGCGCGTGTGGCCCGGAACCGGAATGACGCGAAGATCCGGCGCGAGCGCGATCAGATCGCGGCCTGCCATCTTGATCTCGACCTCCCGCGTGCCGTGGGTCACGTCGGCGGCGTGGAGGATCCGTTCGCAGCCGAAATGGGCGCGGAATTTCGCGTGTTCGGCGACATCATCCTGGTGCGTCAAGAACATGAGCTTGACGCCGCCCATGCGCTCGAGCGCCTCCACGACCGGGCCGGTGAAGCGCGGCGAATCGACGAGCACGTTGCCTTCGGGCCGGCGGACGAGATAGCTGGCCGCGCCGAAGCTCGCCTCGGAATGGTAGCCGAGGTGATACACCTCGGCCGCGACGCGCTCGGGAAACGCCGCGCGCGCCGCGCCGAGCGCGTGCTTGGTGCGCGTGCCGATGGCGCCGACCGGGCAGGCGAGCAGCGCCATTTCGGCGCGCAGGCGCGCGGCGGCCTCGTCCGGCTGGCGATGCACGCGCGAATGACCGTCGCCGCCATCGCCGAATACCGAGGGCGCCAGCCAATTGCAGGTGTCGCAATCGATGCAAGTCGCGTCGACGAAGAATTCGCCGGCGGCGTTGGTCGGAAGACGTTTCGCGAGAGCGGCCATGCGCTGATCTGGATTTCAGGGATGCCGATATTAGATAAGCGCCGCGCGCGAGAGGGCAACGGCGCATCGCGGCGGCGCTTGGGCGGCGGCCTGCGCGCACCGCGCTGGCGCCGGGTTTGGTGAAATAATTCGAAACATAATTCGCGCGCCTGCGCCTTAAAGCTGCCATGCGGCTGGGTTGTAACCACGGGGTGGGAACGAGCCTTGATAAACAGGGCCCCAGGGGCGCGGAACGCTCGGGATTTCGGCTAGGGAAGATCGGCGCGGGCGTGGCCCGCGGCGCACGTGGTTTTTCGCGTGCGGGAGTGGGCCGAGAGGAGCGGATAGATGCCGAAGGAGCGCGAAGGTCTCGACGAGCACGTGGAGCTTGTGCCGCATTTCGCGACGCGGGCGGAGATTGCGGAACTGCGCGAGAAAATGCTCAGCCTGCAGACGATCCTGCGCGCGATGGCGGTACGGCAGGGTGCCGATGCCGATCTGCTTGAAGAATGGGCCCTCTGCATGGGCCAGTTCAATTCGGAGCCCGGCCGCGCGCTCGCGACCGCACAGCGTGCCGCGGCGAGCATCATGCGCGGAAAATCGCGCCACGCGCCGCGCCGGGCGACGCACGCGGAGAGCGACGCCGCGGACTGAGGCCGCGTTAGAGCTCTTGCGTGCGCATCTTCCAGGCGCGCTCCCACTTGCCCGCGTGATTGCCGCCGAACAGCAAATCGGCGCCGGCCTCGATCACGGCCCAACCCTTCGACTCCAATTCGCGCTCGAGCTGGCCCGGCGACCAGCCGGCATAGCCCACGGCCATCAGCATCTGCTTGGGCGGACGACCCGCCGCGATCGCCTCGAGCACGTCCTTCGGCTGCGAC
>JBKOUH010000435.1:0-3418 GCA_046723285.1 Pseudomonadota bacterium | reverse complement strand
CGCCGAGGCCGTGGCCGCCGCCGGCGCCGGCTGGTCGATCGCGCAGCCGCAATTCACCGCCGACGCGCTCGCCGCGCGCCTCGTCGAACTCGCTCACCGGCCGCAGGAGCTCGCCCAGGCCGCCGCCGCCGCCCGCGCCTTCGCCAAGCCCGAGGCGGCTAGGGCCCTGGCCGATCTCGTCGAAAAACACTGGCGCCCGAGGACCGCATGATCAGCTCGATCCCGCTCAACGTCGGAACCATCCACTTCGTCGGCATCGGCGGCATCGGCATGAGCGGCATCGCCGAGGTGCTGCATTCGCTCGGCTACAAGGTGCAAGGCAGCGACCAGGCCGACAGCGCCAACGTGAAGCGCCTCGCCTCGCTCGGCATCAAGACCATGGTCGGACACCGCGGCGAAAACCTCGGCGACGCCGCCGTGGTCGTGATCTCCTCGGCGGTGAAGCCCGACAATCCCGAGGTCATCGCCGCCCGCGCGCGGCTCACGCCCGTCATCCGCCGCGCCGAAATGCTCGGCGAGCTGATGCGCTTGAAATGGGCCATCGCGGTCGGCGGCACGCACGGCAAAACGACGACCACGAGCATGGTGGCCCACCTGCTCGAGACCGCGGGCTGGGATCCGACCGTCATCGTTGGCGGCATCAGCAATGTCAGCGGCAGCAACGCGCGGCTGGGCAAGGGCGACTGGATGGTGGTCGAAGCCGACGAATCCGACGGCTCGTTCCTGAAGCTGCCGGCGACCATCGCCGCCGTCACCAACATCGACCCCGAGCACCTCGACCATTACGGCAATTTCGACAAGCTGCGCGAAGCCTTCGCGAGCTTCGTCGGCAACATCCCGTTCTACGGCTTCGGCGTGCTCTGCACCGACCATCCCGAAGTGCAGGCGATGATCCCCAAGGTGGCCGACCGCCGCCTCGTCACCTACGGCACCTCGCTGCAGGCCGACGTACGCGCCGTGAACATCCGCTTTGGAACGGATGGAGCCCACTACGACATCGAGTTCAAAGCGCGCGGATCCAAGGCCAAAAAGCGTTACATAGATATTGCGCTTCCACTGCTGGGCGAGCACAATGTGTTGAATTCGCTTGTGCCTGCCGCCATAGCCCAGGAACTAGATATTGATGAGGGCGTGTTGCGGCGGGCGCTCGGCGGATTCAAGGGCGTAAAGCGGCGGTTTACCAAAACCGGCGAAGCGAATGGGATTACGGTCATAGACGATTACGGCCATCACCCGGTCGAGATCGCAGCGGTGCTGAAGGCGGCGCGCCAGGCCTGCAAGGGCAAGGTGATCGCGGTAATGCAGCCACACCGCTACACGCGCCTGCGCGATTTGTTCGAAGAATTTTCGCAGTGTTTCAACCAGGCCGACAAGGTCGTCATCGCCGACGTGTATTCCGCCGGCGAGGCGCCGATCCCCGGCATCGACCGCGCGCATTTCGTCGAAGCGATCCGCGCGCGCGGCCACCGCAACGTGCGCGGCCTGGAAAAGCCCGAGGACCTGCCGGCGATGATTGCCGACCTCGCCGAATCCGGCGACTACGTGATCTGCCTCGGCGCCGGAAACATCACCGCGTGGGCGCACGCGCTGCCGGGACAGTTGAAAGCGCTCGGAGGGCGCGGATGAACGCATCCGCCGCCAAGCGTCTGCTGGAGCGCTTGCCGAAGGTGCGCGGCGAGCTCGAAGAGAACGCGCCGCTCGATCGCGAGACGTGGTTCCGCGCGGGCGGACCGGCGGACGTGCTGTTCCGTCCGGCCGACCGCGACGATCTCGTCGAGTTCATCAAGAAGAAGCCGAAGGACGTGCCGGTGACGGTCATCGGCTACGGCTCGAATCTGCTCGTGCGCGACGGCGGCGTTCCCGGCGTCGTGGTGCGCATGGGCAAGCGCATGGCCGAAATCGAAGTGGCAGGCGAGGAAGTGTCCGCCGGCGCCGGCGCAGGCGACGTCGCGGTGTCGGCGGTCGCGCGCGATGCGGGCCTCGCCGGCTTGGAGTTCCTCTCCGGCATCCCGGGCACGATCGGCGGCGCGCTGCGCATGAACGCCGGCGCCTATGCCCGCGAGATGAAAGACATCGTCGTCGAGTGCAAGGCGCTCGATCCCGCGGGCGAGCTGCACAAGCTGAAGCTCGCGGACCTTGGCCTCACCTATCGCCATTGCGGCGTGCCCGAGGATTGGATCTTCACCAGCGCCGTGATGCGCGGCACGCGCGACGACAAGGCCAAGATCGCCGAGCGCATGGCCGAGATCCGCCGCCAGCGCGAAGAAAGCCAGCCGCTCCGGACGCGCACCGGCGGCAGCACCTTCGCCAACCCGGCCGGCCACAAGGCGTGGAAGCTCATCGACGATGCCGGCTGCCGCGGCTTCAAGGTGGGCGGCGCCATGGTGTCGGAGAAGCACACCAACTTCCTCATCAACACCGGCAACGCCACCGCCGCCGACATCGAGAATCTCGGCGAGGAAGTGCGCCGCCGCGTCAAGGCCAAGAGCGGCGTCACGCTCGAATGGGAAATCCGCCGTATCGGGCGGCCTCCGGCCGCGGCGAAGGAGGCGCGCCAATGAAGAAGCGCGTCGCCGTGCTGATGGGCGGATGGTCGTCCGAACGCGAGGTTTCGCTCTCGTCCGGCGCGGGCTGCGTCGAGGCGCTGAAGCGCGCCGGCTACGAGGTGAAGCCCATCGACTTGACGCGCGACATGGGCGCGCTCGTCCGCGCGCTCGAGCCCAAACCCGACGTCGTCTTCAACATCCTGCACGGGCCCTTCGGCGAGGACGGCCGCATCCAGGGCCTGCTCGACATTCTTGCCATCCCCTACACGAACTCGGGCGCCCTCGCCTCGGCGCTCGGCATGGACAAGGCGGCGAGCCGCGCGATGTTCGAGGCCGCGGGCCTGCCGATGGCGCCCGGCGAGATCTGGGACCGCACGACGCTCCTCGCCCACGCCGAACCGGAGCGCCCCTACGTCGTGAAGCCGATCGCCGAAGGCAGTTCGGTCGGCGTCCACGTCGTTTTCGAAGACGACAACGTCAGCCTGCGCAACATCGCCGCCGATTTGAGCGCGCATGCGCGCGTCATCGTCGAGAAATACATCCCCGGCCGCGAGATACAGGTCGCGGTGATGGGCGAGCGCGCGTTGGGCGCCATCGAGATCCGCACCAAGCGCCGCTTCTACGACTACGTGGCCAAATACACGCCCGGCGAATCGCAGCACGTGATGCCGGCGCCGATCCATGCCGACGCCTATCGCGCGGCGTGCGACCTCGGCGTCGCCGCGCACCAGGCGCTCGGCTGCCGGGGCGTCTCCCGCGTCGATCTCCGCTACGACGACACCAAGGGCGAGCCGGGCGCGCTCTATCTGCTCGAGGTGAACACGCAGCCCGGCATGACGCCGACCTCGCTCGTGCCCGAGATCGCCCAGCAC
>JBKOUH010000319.1:0-2384 GCA_046723285.1 Pseudomonadota bacterium | reverse complement strand
TTTCTGCGCGATCGAAGGCGTCAGCCAGGACGGGCACCAATACGTTTCGGCGGCGTTCAAAGCCGGCGCGGCGGCGGCGCTGGTGCAGAAGGGCCGCATCGCCGAGCCCGAAGGGCCCGTGATCGAAGTGGCCGACACGCTCGAAGGCCTGCGCGGCCTCGGCCGCGCCGCGCGCTCGCGCACCAAGGCGAAGATCGCGGCCGTCACCGGCAGCGTCGGCAAGACCGGCACCAAGGACGCCCTCCGCACCGTGCTCGCGGCGCAGGCTTCGACCCATGCCAGCGAGGGCAGCCTCAACAATCATTGGGGCGCGCCGCTGTCGTTGGCGCGCATGCCGCGCGAGACCGCCTACGGCATCTTCGAGCTCGGGATGAACCATCCGGGCGAGATCACGCCCCTGACCGAGCTCGTGCGCCCGCACGTCGCGCTCATCACCTGGATCGCGCCCGCGCACACCGAGTTCTTCAAATCCGTGGCCGAGATCGCCGACGCCAAGGCCGAGATCTTCACCGGCATGACGGGCGGCACGGCCGTGCTGCCGCGCGACAGCGAATTCTATGACCGCCTCCGCGGCGCGGCCGGGAAGGCCGGCGTCGCGCGCGTGATCTCGTTCGGCGCGCACAAGGGCGCCGACGCGCGCCTCGTCGGCGCCGATCTCGGCGCCACGCAAAGCACGGTCACGGCCGAAATCCTCGGCACCCGCATCCGCTATTCGATCGGCTCACCCGGCCAGCACTGGGTCGCGAACAGCCTGGCCGTGCTGGCGGCGGCGCAGGCGCTCGGCGCCGATCTCGCCAAGGCCGCGGCGGCGCTGGCGCAGGTGCAGCCGCCCAAGGGCCGCGGCGCCCGCCATCGCGTGTCGCTCGACAAAGGCTCGTTCACGCTCATCGACGAAAGCTACAACGCCAGCCCCGAAGCCGTGCGCGCGGCGCTCGCGACGCTGGCTCTGGCGACACCGGAGCCCGGCGGCCGGCGCCTTGCCGTCCTGGGCGACATGCGCGAACTCGGCGACGAGGCCGACGCGATCCATGCCGCGCTGGCGCCGAGTTTCGTCGCGGCCAAGGTCGATAAAGTCTTCACCTCCGGCACCCATACCGCGGCGCTCGACGCCGCGCTGCCCAAGGAGCTTCGCGGCGCCCACGCCGCCGATTCGGCCACTCTGCTGCCCGACGTCGTGAAGGCGGTCCGGGCCGGCGACGTGATTATGGTCAAGGGCTCGCTCGGCAGCCGGATGGCGCCGATCGTGCAAGCCCTCTTGGCGCTGAGCCGCGCGTCACCTACCAAATCGGGAAAGTGATCGCGGGAGCGCGCCATGCTGTTCGAGCTACTCTTTCCCTTCAGTCAGGAATATGGCGGCCTCCGCCTGTTCCAGTATCTCACGTTCCGCAGCGGCGGCGCGGTGATCACGGCGCTGCTCATCTGCTGGGTCATGGGCCCCAAGGTCATCCGCTGGCTGAAGAGCAAGCAGCCGCAAGGCCAGCCGATCCGCACCGACGGCCCCGAAACGCATTTGAAGAAGAAGGGCACGCCCACCATGGGCGGCGTGCTCATCCTCATCGCCGTCACGGTCAGCACGCTGCTCTGGATGGATCTCTCGAGCGGCTATGTCTGGGCCGTGATGATCGTGACGCTCGGCTTCGGCGCGCTCGGCTTCTTCGACGACTACAAGAAGCTGACCAAGCGCTCCTCCGCCGGCATTTCGAGCCGCACGAAATTCCTCGGCCAGCTCCTCGTCAGCGCCATCGCCACCTATTGGATCATGCATCTCCATTGGGCGGCCGAATTCCGTCCCGGCGTCGATGCCAGCCAGCCGATCGCGACCGGCCTCTCGATCCCGTTCATCAAGGACTATCTCGTAAATTTCGGGATCTTCTTCATCGTCGTCGCCGTGCTGATCATGGTCGGCGCGTCGAATGCCGTGAACCTCACCGACGGGCTCGACGGCCTCGCGATCATGCCGGTGATGATCGCGGCCGGCGTTTTCGGCTTCATCGCCTACCTCGTCGGCAACGCCGTTTTCGCCAAGTACCTGGCGCTGCTGTTCGTGCCCGGAACCGGCGAGCTCGCGGTCTTCTGCGCGGCGCTCGTGGGCGCGGCGCTCGGATTCCTTTGGTTCAATGCGCCGCCGGCCATGGTCTTCATGGGCGACACCGGCTCGCTCTCGATGGGCGGCGCCCTCGGCGCCGTCGCGGTCGCGATCAAGCACGAGCTGGTGCTCGCCATCGTCGGCGGCCTGTTCGTGCTCGAGACCGTGTCGGTGATCGTGCAGGTGGCGTCGTTCAAGCTCACCGGCAAGCGCGTGTTCAAGATGTCGCCGATCCATCACCACTTCGAACTCATTGGGTGGAGCGAGCCAAAGATCATCTCGCGGTTCCTGATCATGG
>JBKOUH010000045.1:0-3520 GCA_046723285.1 Pseudomonadota bacterium | reverse complement strand
GCTTAGGCGCGACGACGAGGGGGATGAGCGATGTGGATGCGCGCAGTCCATTGCAAATCGTGGGGCGGGCCGAAGGACCTCGTGCTCGAAGAGGTGGCCGTGCCCGAGCCCGGCCCGGGCCAAGTGCGCATCGCCGTGCATGCCGCCGGCGTCAACTTCGCCGACACGCTGATGATCGCGGGGAAATACCAGGAGCGGCCCGATTTCCCGTTCGTGCCCGGGCTCGAGGCGGCGGGCGAAATCGACGCGGTCGGCAAGGGCGTCATCGGCATCAAGGAAGGCGATCGCGTGATGGCGGTCTTGGGGCGCGGCGCCTTTGCCGAGCGCGCGCTGGCGCCCGCCGAAGCCGTGTTCCACATCCCCAAAACGATGGACGCGATGACGGCGGCCGGATTTCCGGTGGCCTACGGAACCTCGCATGTGGCCCTCCGCCACCGCGCGCTTTTGAAGGCGGGCGAGACGCTCGTCGTGCACGGCGCCGCTGGCGGCGTCGGCCTCACCGCGGTGCAGATCGGCAAGATCCTGGGCGCCACCGTGATCGGCACCGCGCGCGGCGCCGACAAGCTCAACATCGCCAAGACCAACGGCGCGCAGCACGTGATCGACTACGGCTCGGAAGATGTGCGCCTGCGCATCCTCGAGCTGACCGACAAGCGCGGCGCCGACGTGATCTACGATCCCATCGGCGGCGACATCTTCGATGCGTCGCTGCGCTGCGTCGCGTGGGAGGGCCGCATCCTCACCATCGGCTACGCCTCGGGGCGCATTCCGCAGGTCGCAGCCAACCTGCTGCTGGTCAAGAACGTCTCGCTCGTCGGCTGCTATTGGGGCGCCTACTTGAAGCGCGATCCTTCCGTGATCCGCAAATCGTTCGAAGAGCTGCTCGCCTGGTACGGCGACGGGCTCCTGGCCCCGCACGTCTCCAATACATTCCAGCTCGAGGAGACGCCCGACGCGCTCGAGATGCTGCTGTCGCGGAAATCCACCGGCAAGGTCGTCATCGTCACCGGCATCACGACCCTCTCCGCCGACAGCCGCCGCCGCGCCGCAAGCCAGGCGAAGTAGCCGGCGGCGAATTTTCCAATGTGAACCACTTCACAGCGCGTGACGGAATCGGGGTTTAGCCTCGTATCAAGTCCGTATACGTGTGCGATGCAGCCGATACCGAAATGGGCGTTTTGGCGTGGCGGCGCTTTGGCCTGGCTGGCCGGCGTGGCTTTTGCCATGTCCGCGCTCGCGACGCCCGCCCGCGCCGAGCTTGCGTTCACGCCCGAGCGCGTGCGGCTTGCCTGCGCCGGCGACGCACCGAAAATCTTGAAAAGCCAGGGTAATGCCGTGTTCGTGCCGGCTCTGACCGAGGGCCAGTCGCATGACTGCCGCGTCGAGATCGATTTTTCCGTAACCGATACGGCGCTGTCCGAGCGGGCCGCCGCTACGGGTTATGTCGAGCTGATGGGCCTGCACCTCGCGCGCGGTGCGTTTCCCCGCCGCTTTATCGTGAACCGCGACGGGATCGCGCTCGCGCCGCGGCGGGAGGGCGGAATCACGCTCGCATTTGCGTTCAACACGCTATTCGGCGGCGAGCGCAGCCGCGGCACCGCGCTCATCCTCGCCTGGCGCACCGGCGAAGACGTCGAGGCGCGCGCCTATCTGAGCCCGACGCTGCTGCTCGAGCGCGGTGCGCCGCCAAGTCTCCTCCGCGCGAAACGCGCGGTCGACTAGCTCGCGCTCGTCCCTATTCGGCCTTCGGCACGGCGTAGTCGGCCGGGTAGGTGGCTTTGAATTCGGCTAGAGCCTCGCAGCGCGCCGACAGCGCATCGAGCGCGGGATAGCGGCCCGGCGGCATCTGCTCGGCATCGACCAGGCGCACATAGCGAAGCGCGCAGGCGGTGGTGATCGCGGCTTGATCGAGCGCCGCGGCGGCGGGCCACGGCTCGGCCGCGAGCGCCGCGAGCGCACCCTGTCCCTGCGTGCGGCAGCGCGCGATCCATTCGGGCCAGCGATAGGCCGTGGGCCGTATGATGCGCTCGTAGGCGGCGGCGCCGAACTTGTCGACGACGCCGGTCGCAAGCGCGATGAGCCGCAGCGCGTGCTGGCGCGCCGGCCCGGACGGCGGGACGAGCGCGCGCGCCGGCCCCACCTTCTGATCGAGCCAATCGAGCATCGCGGCCGAATCGATCAGCACTTGCCCGTCGTCGAGCACAAGGGACGGGATGCGCCCCAGTGGATTTGTCAGCCGCATCGAATCGAAATCGCCGAACACCGAGCGCGTGTCGTGCTCGTAGGCGAATCCGAGCACGCGCAGCGACACTGCCACGCGGCGGACGAACGGCGAATCGTATTGGCCGACGAGGATCATGCCGCCGATCCTAGGAGATTTCGCGCGCCGCCGTCTCGGCCGCCGTGCGGGGAGCGGCAACGGCAAAAGCCGGCGCCGGAATTCGCCGTGCGCTTGCCGGCGGCGGCGCGTTGATGAAATACTTGCAGCACGTTGAAGGGGGAGATTTCGTCATGAGCCAGGATTCCGAACGGCGGCGGTGGGCCGCCGGCGCCGCCGGCGCGTTTACCGTGCTCCTGGGCGCAACCGCGCTCGGCGCGAATGCCTACGGCCAGGACACCACGGTGCAGGAGCTCATGCGCAAGGTGGAGGCGCGCGAGAGCGAGAACGGATTCTGCTCGTCGGTGCCTTGGGCGATGACCGACGACGCGGGCGAGCACCGGTTCCTCGAAAACGCCGCGGTGGGGTCAGCCGAAGCGGCGCGCTTTTCGAGCGGCGCCTGCTCCTACACCTACGTCACCGAAGTGTATCCGGGACAATACGGGAAGTGCCTGCGCTACACCTGGTGGGCCTGCGGACCCGGCAAGATTTGCGCCAAGGGCGATTCCGCGTGGTGCAAGAACGCGCAAGGCGGATTTGACCAGCAGTAGCGCCGGCCCGTCGCACGGCGCCTGAACGCGGCCGGCCTATCGCTTCTGCGTCCGCCAATAGCTGATGACGTTGGCGAGGAAGTTGGGATTGTCGGCCTGCTGATTCCACGCCTGGGTCGCGGCGGCCGCGCCGGTGCCGGGGCGCTCGCCCTCGGGCAGGCCGTGGAAGCGCATGCGGATCGGCATGGTCACGCCCTGACCCATCGCGATGCACTCGCCGGTGAGGAGGGTCGACAGGAAGTCGTTCAAGCCCATCGCGGTGTCGGCCGAGGTGCCGGAAAGGAACTGCAGATCCGCGTTGTTCGAGAGCCGCATCGCGAAGATCGTGTTGCACTGAGAGATGAGGTCGGTCGAGAGCTTGGAGGGCCGCTGGCTCACGACGCCGAGCGAGATGCCGTATTTCCGGCCTTCCTTGGCAATGCGCGTCAGCCAGTGCTTGGCCATGCCGAAGCCGGGCTCCGGCACTTGCGCGCCGAAACGGTGCGCTTCTTCGCAGACGAGGAGGATCGGGCAGGCGCGGTTGCTCCACGCGGCGAACGCGTGCGCGAGGCGGCACACCGCCGCCACCACAACCGGCAGCGCCTCCGAGGGT
>JBKOUH010000240.1:0-3064 GCA_046723285.1 Pseudomonadota bacterium | reverse complement strand
CGCCAGGCCGAGGATGACGTAGAAGAGATAAATCTTCTCGTAAGTGGGGCTGTATTGGACCGGCCAGAAATGCTGGCTGAACCATTGCCAGAACGCGACCTTCCCCTCGCCCGGATCCTCGTCCCACGAGAGCCCGAACAGCGTCGGCAGTGGGATGCCGGAGATGCCGTTGGCGCCGTTGGTGAAGCCGTACCAGTTCTGGATCACGACGCGGACGATCTCGCCGAAGCCCAGGGTCACGATGGCGAGATAGTCGCCCCTGAGGCGCAGCACCGGAAATCCAAGGAGTACGCCGGCCAGGCCCGCGAATGCGCCGGCGAGCGGCAGGCAGACCCAGAAGCTCCACTCGATGCCCTCGGTCGTGGCCAGTAGCGAGAAGGTGTAGGCGCCGACCGCGTAGAACGCGACGTAGCCGAGATCGAGCAAGCCCGCCAGACCGACGACGATGTTCAAGCCCCAGCCGAGCATGATGTAGGTCATGACCAGGATCGCGACCGACATCACCAGCTGGTCGCCGCCAAAGGCGACCGGCAACGCGACGGCGGCCAGTCCGGCCGCCGGGCCGGCATAGCGCGCGATGTGCTGCACGCGCGCGCCGGCACGGTCGGCGGCCTCGGCGCGCGCCTTCATGTCTTCGACCCGCACCTTGCGCCGGCCGATGGCCGCGCGCAGCGCCAGGAAGACCGCCGCGGCGAACACGCACCAGCGCACGACCGGCGCATCGAACGGCATGAACCGATTCGCGATCGCCCGCGCGGTCGCGGTGCCGAACAGCGTCTCGGGCAAGAGGCCGATCAAGAGCAGCACTGCGACCACGCCGCCGCCGATGACGACCGCACCGCGATATCCCTCGCGCAGCAGAATCACGGCGATGCGGCCGAAGAAGCCGATGAGGCAGGCGGCAACGACGTCGGGGAAGCGCGTGTAGAGCGCGATGGCGCCGGGAATGTCGCGCAGCTCGAAACCGACCAGCACGATCGCCAGCATTGCCACGACGAAGGCGGTCAACCCCGCCTCTTTCGCCATCGCGCCGTAGTCGAGCGGACGCGCGTCCGGCGTCATCGCTAGACCTTCTCGATGTCGGGCTTGCCGAGCAAGCCGGTGGGCCGGAAGATCAGCACCACGACGAGCACGGTGAAGACCGCGACATCCTTGTATTCGCTGCCGCGCTCGGCGTAGCCGGCGAAGAAAGTTTCGATGAGGCCGATGAGGACGCCGCCGAGCATGGCGCCGGGCAGCGAGCCGATGCCGCCGAGCACCGCCGCGGTGAAGGCTTTGACGCCGGCCAGGAAGCCGATGAAGAAATCGATCGAGCCGTAGCGCAGCGTGTAGATGAGGCCGGCCACGGCCGCGAGCACGGCCGCGATCACGAATGTGGCGGAGATGGTGCCGTTGACATTGATGCCGAGCAGCGCCGCCATCTTCTGGTCCTGCTCGCAGGCGCGCTGCGCGCGCCCGAGCGACGTGCGCGTGATCACGTAGGTGAACGCCGCCATCAGCACGATCGTGATGACGATGATCATCAGCTCCATGTAGCTGACCTGCACCGTGTAATCGGTCTCGGCCGGTGTCTTCACGGTCCAGAGCTCGAGGCCGCCCGGGATCAGCGGCTTCAAGGGGCGCGTGCGCGCGCCCTGCAGCAGCTGCACGTAGTTCTGGAGGAAGATCGACATGCCGATGGCGGTGATGAGCGGCGCCAGGCGCGTCGAGCCGCGCAGCGGGCGATAGGCGACGCGCTCCAGCGTCCAGCCATAGGCGGCGTTGATCAGCATCGACATGAACAGCATCGCCAGGATCGCGATGGGCACCCAGCCGATCCCGAGCGCGTCGGTCATGAAATAGGTCAGCAGCGCGACGAAGGCGCCGATCATGAAGATCTCGCCGTGGGCGAAATTGATCATGCCCACGATGCCGTAGACCATCGTGTAGCCGATGGCGATCAGGCCGTAGACGAAGCCCAGCGAGATGCCGCTGATGAGCTGGTTGAAGAAGTAGGAAAAGCTGTCTTGCATCGGTCAGCGGTCCGCCTGGACGCCGCTTGGGCGATGCAAGTTGCGTTCCGCGCCGGACCGATCCCGGCGACCGCCGACGGTTCGAAGGCTCCCCGCCATCCCTACCCTGTCTTCTTCTGAGGGCGCCGCCCGCGCCCCAAGGCAGGCGCCTTCATAGCCAAGCGCTTGTAGCGAAACAACGGGGTTGGGGGCCAGCCGCCGCAGCGCCTGCGCCGCTCCGCCGCCTGGACAGCGAAAATGTTTTAGACCTAAAACAATCCCGCCCCGACTGAGCGGGGCCACGCCGCCCGGTTCGAGCGCGGCCTTTCGGAGACCCCGTCATGAATATCGCGGCCAAGCCCGCTACGGTGCCGTCCAACCAGCACGCGGCGTTCCAGTGGGACGATCCGTTCCTGTTCGACGGCCAGTTGACCGAGGACGAGCGCATGGTGCGCGATTCGGCGCGCGCCTATTGCCAGGACAAGCTGATGCCGCGCGTGCTCGAGGCGCATCGGCACGAGAAATACGACCGTGCAATCATGACCGAGATGGGGGCGCTCGGCTTCCTCGGTTCGACCTTGCCCGAGAAATACGGCTGCCCCGGCGTCAACTACGTGACCTACGGCCTCGTCGCGCGCGAGGTGGAGCGCGTCGATTCCGGCTACCGCTCGGCGATGTCGGTGCAGTCTTCGCTCGTCATGCACCCGATCTACGCCTACGGCACCGAAGAGCAGCGCATGAAGTATTTGCCGAAGCTCGCCACCGGCGAATGGGTCGGCTGCTTCGGCCTGACCGAGCCCGATCACGGCTCCGATCCGGGCGGCATGAAGACGCGCGCCAAGTCCGTGCCCGGCGGCTTTTCGGTGACCGGCGCCAAGATGTGGATCACCAATTCGCCGATCGCCGACGTGTTCGTGGTCTGGGCCAAGACCGACGACGGCGTGATCCGCGGCTTCGTGCTCGAGAAGGGCATGAAGGGCCTCTCGGCGCCCAAGATCGAAGGGAAGTTCTCGCTGCGCGCCTCGACCACCGGCGAGATCGTGATGGACAATGTGTTCGTGCCGGAGGCGAAC
>JBKOUH010000464.1:0-7992 GCA_046723285.1 Pseudomonadota bacterium | reverse complement strand
GCTCCACGACGATGCGCGCTTCCACTCGCCGTTCCTCTGGCGGCCCAAGGAGGGCAAGGGGATCACCGCGGCCTATTTGACCGCCGCCGTGCATGTGCTGGAGGGGCTCGCCTATCACCGCGAGGCCACCGACGGCACGACCTGGATGCTGGAGTTCAGCGCCAAGGTCGGCGAATTCTCGCTCAAAGGCATCGACATCATCCGCTTCGGCGCCGACGGCCGCATCGTCGATTTCGAGGTGATGATCCGCCCGTTCAAGGGCCTCACGGCGCTCGCCGAAGCGATGCAGAAGCAGCTCGCCGCGCAGGGTGTCTCGGCCTGAGTTCACCCGAAGCTCACGCGATTCCTATTGGCCGCGCTGCGGCGATGTGCCGGCGAAAAACGCGGAACTGCCCGGAAATACAGGCGAAATCGCATTTCCCAAGAGTCGGGGTGCGCGCGATCGCGCAGGCGGCGGACACCGGAATTGGCCTGCTGAGGCGTTGATTCGACAAGACAAGAAACGCGAACAGCAAGAGGAGACGATCATACGTAAGCTCGTCACGATTCTGCTCACCGCCGGCGGCTTGGCACTCGCGGCCGGCGCCACGGCGACGTCGGCGCTCTCCCAGGTCCGCCTCGATCTGAACTTCGGCGCCCCCTACTACGGCTACGGCCCGTACTACTATTACAGCCCCTACGGCTACTACGGGCACTCGTACTACTATCGCCATCACCACTATCGTCACTGGTAAGCGCGGCGCCCGCGAAAGCGAGGCATCGCGACAGGAAGGGCGCATTCTTCGGAATGCGCCCTTTCATTTGCGCATGCCCGAGCGCCGTTCGCGCGGCACGTGTTCGTCGGCTTCGAGCGCGGCTCAACGCATCCGCGACGGCAGTTTGAGCGCGCGGCCATCGACGACGAAGCGGCCATAGCCCTGATGATGAATCGTCTTCGGGTTCTTCTGGCCGGGGTCAATCCACGCCTTCACCACTTCGAGAATGAAGAGATTGTAGCGGTTGACGAGGCGCGCGTCCGACACCTTGCACTCGAGATTGGCGAAGCACCCGGCGACGAGCGGCACCTTCACGCGCGCCGCCGGCACCGGCGTGAGTCCGAACGTCCTGAACTTGTCGACGTCGCGCCCCGAGCAATTGCCGATGGCGACGACCTTGCGCGCCAAGCGGACGACTGGAATCGCGATCACGCATTCTTTGGTCGCACGGAGCGCAGCGAAGCTGTGATTGCCGTTGCTGACCACGCAGGCGACGAGCGGCGGCTCGAAGTCGACCATCATGTGCCACGACATGGTCATGAGATTGGCGCGGCCCTTGCGCGCGGTCGCGAGCAGCACGACGGGGCCCGGCTCGAGCAGAGCGTAGACTTTGGACAAGGGCAGATCGCGCACGCGCTTCGACCCGCTGATCGGATTGCTTCGCGTCGGCGCTAGCGCTTCAGCGACAGGATGTAGGCGATGACGTCGTCGATTTCGGCGCTCGTCAGCGTCTGCGGCTCCATCTCATAGTGCGGCAGCGTGATGAACTGGCGCAGCGAGCTCCGCGTCTGCTCGGGATCGGCGGCCATGCGCATGAAGCTCGGCACCGCCGGCTCAGGCCCCGTGCGTCCCGGCGCCACCGCATGGCACTTGGCGCAGAAGCGCTCGGCGAGCGCGCGCCCGCGCGCGGCGTTGCCGCTTTCCGCCGCGGCCGGCGCGGCGATGGCTGCAAGGAGAAGCGCCGCGCCCGCGAGGCGCGCGACACCGGAAGCAAAACCGAAACGATTGCTCATTCAGCGCCTACCGCGAGATCGCTCACATAAGGATTCGTCTTCCGCTCCCAGCCGAAGGTCGACATCGGCCCGTGGCCGGGGATGAAGCGGACGTCGTCGCCCAGCGGAAACAGGCGCTCGCGGATCGACGATATGAGCGCCTCGTGATCGCCGCGCGGAAAATCGGTGCGGCCGATCGAGCCTTTGAACAGGACGTCGCCGACCACGGCGAGCTTCGAGGGACGATGGAAGAAGACGATGTGGCCCGGCGTGTGCCCCGGGCAGTGGAAGACCTCGAAGACGAGCTTGCCGACCGTGGCCGTGTCGCCCTGCCTGAGCCAGCGGTCGGGCGTGAATTCGCGCAACGGCGGAAAGCCGAACTGCACGCCGTGCGCGGGCAGCTTCTCGATCCAGAAGCGGTCGGCCTCGTGCGGGCCTTCGACCGGGAGCTTCAAGCGGTCGCGGAGATCGGCGACGGCGCCGGCATGGTCGAGATGGCCGTGCGTGACCAGGATCTTCTCGAGCGTGACGCCCTGCTTCGCCACCACGTCCAGCACGGCATCGAGATCGCCGCCGGGATCGACGACGGCGCCTTTCATCGTTTCGTCGCACCAGAGAACCGAGCAGTTCTGGGCGAAGGGCGTGACCGGGATGACGGCGGCTTTGATCATCGGCGCTTGCGGCTGGACCGCCTGGATATGCGCGACCGGCCGCCGGCACGCAAGGGCCGGCACTGCGGCCGCGCATCGGACGCCCCAAATTTCGTCGCTTTTCAAGCGCAGTGTGACGAAGTTCACAGCTTGTCCCGGGCCGCCGGTCCACTATGGTGGAGGCGCGGATAGCGTCCCGCATCTTGTGCGCCCCGCACCTTGTGCGGCGCGCCCCTATTCCCCACGTATTGGCGCGACGGCGCCGCTCTCCTCCAGCCACCATCGCATGAGCACCGGCTTTCTCCGCTTCCTCGGCGTTTTGCTGATCCTCGGCAGTATCGGATTCGCCACGGTGAAGGGCACGTTCACGGGCGGATTCCGCTACCTCACGCCCGGCTTCGGTCAGGTTTCGCATGTCCCAGCCGCTGACCGCCGCTGAGCGCAACGCCGCAACGCGGCGCGGCCTCGGTGCCACCGGCGCCGCGGTCATTCTCTATTTGCTGCCGTTGCCGCTTTTGGGGAAGGCGTTCTACGAGCTCATCCTGCGCGGCCGTTTCACCGGCTTCGTGGTTTCGCTGGCGCTCTTCGCGCTCTTCATGCTCGGCGCCGAACTCGCGCGGCGCGGCATCGCGCGCACCTGGGATTTCAACAGCCGCAAGGTGGCGCTCGCCGGCGGCCTGCCGTTGAAAAGCGCGGGCGCCGGCGTCATCGGGCTCGCCACGTTCCTGACCGCGTTTCTCGCCGCCGACCAGAGCCTGCCGGCTTCGATCGCGATCGCGTTCGGCTCGCTGCTCGGCTTCTTCCTCACCTACGGGCTCGACCCGCGCGGCGCCAAGGGCGTGGCCGCCGACGCCGGCGTGAGCCCCGAGGAGGTCCAGGCGGCTCTGACCGAGGCGCGCGGACGCATCGGCGCGATCGAGGAGGCCGGAAAGCGCATCGCGGGTGGCACCGCCTACGAGCTCCGCCAGAAGATCCGCGACGTGGTGGCCGCCGCCGGCAAGGTCCTCCAGTTGATCGAGGACGACCCGCGCGATTTGCGCCGCGCGCGGAAGTTCCTGAACGTGTATTTGGACAGCGCCAAGACCGTGACCGAAAACTATGCCTCGACATCCGCCAAGGCGCATTCGCCCGAGATGGAAGCCAAGTTCCGCACCGTGCTCGACGATCTCAAGACGACCTGCGAGGAGCAATACGCGAAGCTGCTCGAGAACGACACGCTCGACCTCGATGCGCAGATCGAAGTGCTGAAAGTGCGGCTGACCAAGGAAGGATTGAGCTGAGATGGCAACGGAAACCCAGACGCCCCCGACCGGCACGTCCGCGGCGCCCCAGCCGGCGCCCATCGCCGCGCCTCCTCTGGCGCCGCTGCCGAGCCAGCCCCTCGTCGCCTACAAGGACGCCGACGCCGAGATGAAGGCGCGCGTCGACAAGGCGTTGGCCGAGCTCAACATCAAGGACAGCAATTCCGTCATCTTCTTCGGCGCGCGCGCGCAGGAGCAGGTGACCTCGATCTCGGAGAACATGCTCGAAGGCGTGCGCAACAAGGACACCGGCCCGGCCGGCGCGGCCCTCTCCGAAATGCTGTCGCGGCTGCGCGGCTTCAAGGTCGACGACCTCGACCCCAAGAACAAGCCCGGCTTCTTCGGCCGCATGCTGGGCTCGGCCAATCCGGTCACGCGCTTCATCCAGCAATACGAGGACGTGCGGAAGCAGATCGATTCCGTCTCGAACCGCCTCGACGGCCACAAGAACAAGCTGATGGAAGACATCGTGAAGCTCGACCGGCTCTATGATGCCAACCTCCAATATTACCACACGCTCGCCGACTACATCGCGGCCGGCGACGAGATGCTGCGCCGGCTCGACGCCGAGGTCATTCCCGCCCTGGCCAAGGAGGCCGAAAGCGCCGACATGCTGAAGGCGCAGGCGCTGCGCGACATGCGCTCGATGCGCGACGATCTCGAGCGGCGCGTGCACGACCTGAAGCTCACGCGCCAAATCTCGATGCAGAGCCTGCCCTCGATCCGCCTCGTGCAGGAGAACGACAAGAGCCTCGTCACCAAGATCAACTCGACGATGGCCAACACGATCCCGCTCTGGAAGCAGCAGTTGGCGCAGGCGGTGACGATCTATCGCGCCAGCGAGGCGGCGAAGACGGTGAAGGAAGCGACCGACCTCACCAACGAGCTTCTGAAGAAGAACGCCGACATGCTGCGCCAGGCGAACAAAGACACGCGCGAGCAGGTCGAGCGCGGCATCGTCGACATCGAGGCCGTGAAGCACGCCCACGCGCAGCTCATCGCCACGATCGAAGAAAGCCTCACCATCGCCGACGAGGGCAAGAAGAAGCGCGCCGAGGCGGAGAAGGAGCTGGTGGGCCTCGAAGTCTCGCTGAAGAGCGCGCTGGCGCAGGCTTCGGCACGCGCCCAGGGCGCGCGCCCCCCCGACGCGGCCCCGCCGGCACCGCCAAAGGCGTAAACCAATCGGAGCAGGTGACGCGGGCCCGGCCGGGCTCGTAAACTTCCCGCAATCGCGATCCCCCCGGCTTTCGTGCCGGTACCGAAGGAGTGTCCCCTAATGGGCCTGTTCGACAAAATCCGCGGCGAATTCATCGACATCATCGAATGGACCGATTCGTCCAACGACACGATGGTGTATCGCTTCGAGCGCCAGGGCAACGAGATCAAGTACGGCGCCAAGCTCACCGTGCGCGAGAGCCAGGTGGCGGTGTTCGTGAACCAGGGCCAGATCGCGGACGTGTTCCAGCCTGGCATGTACACGCTCGAAACGCAGAACGTCCCGATCCTCTCGACGCTCCAGGGCTGGAAATACGGCTTCAACAGCCCGTTCAAAGCCGAAGTCTATTTCGTCAACACGCGCCGCTTCACCGACATGAAATGGGGAACCAAGAACCCCGTCATGATGCGCGACAAGGAATTCGGCATGGTGCGCCTCAGGGCCTTCGGCACCTACGAGGTGCGCGTCAAGGACGCGGCGAAGTTCCTCAAAGAGATCGTCGGCACCGACGACAAGTTCCACACCGACGAGGTGTCGGAGCAGCTGCGCAACATCCTGGTCTCGAAATTCACCAATCTCATCGGCGCCGCCAACATTCCCGTGCTCGATCTCGCGGGCAACTACGACCAGCTCGGCAAACTCATGTCCGAGAAGATCGGGCCCGATTTCGACGATTACGGGCTCAACCTCACCAAAATCCTGGTCGAGAACATCTCCCTGCCGCCCGAGGTCGAAGCCGCGATCGACAAGCGCACCAGCATGGGCGTGGTCGGCGATCTCGGCCGCTACACGCAGTTCCAAGCCGCCGAATCGATCCCGGCCGCGGCCGCAAATCCCGGCGGCACGATGGGGGCGGCCATGGGCATCGGCATGGGCGCCGTCATGGGTCAGCAGGTGGCGGGCGCGATGCAGCAGGCGCCGCAGGGCGCGCCGCCGCCGCTGCCGGGCGGCAAGAGCTTCTTCGTCGCCGTCAACGGCCAGCAGCAAGGTCCCTTCGATCTCGGCGCACTCACGCAACGCCAGCAGCAGGGCCAGTTGACGAAGGAGACTCTGGTGTGGGCGCAGGGCATGGCGAATTGGACGCCGGCCGGGCAGGTCTCCGACCTCGCCTCGCTGTTCGCCAACGCGCCGCCGCCGCTGCCGGCGCGCTAGAGGAGACGCCGCAATGGCGGAACCGCAAACGCCGCCCCCGGTGGCTCGAGCGATGCCGGCCCCGGCCAAGCCGGCAGGGGTCGACCAATTTCCCTGCGCGCAATGCGGCGCCAGTCTGCGCTTCAAGCCCGGCTCCGACGTCGAGAAGTGCGATCACTGCGGGTTCGAGAACCCGATTCCGAAGCGGCCCTGGACCCGTATCGAAGAGCAGGATCTCGAAGCGGGCCTGTCCCACATCGAAAGCACGGCCGCGGTCGAGGAAAAGCGCACGGTGAAATGCGGCGCCTGCGCCGCCGAGTTCACCTTCGATCCCAACGTGCACGCGGCCTCGTGCCCGTTCTGCGGCAGTCCGGTGGTGGCCGAGACCAAGACCGTGCGCGTGATCCAGCCCGCGGCGCTGGTTCCGTTCGAGCTCGACGACAAGGCCGCGCAGGGCGCGTTCAAGAAGTGGCTCGGCCATCTCTGGTTCGCGCCCAACGATCTCACCAAGTTCGCGATGACCGAGGGCAGGCTCGCGGGCATGTATGTCCCCTACTGGACCTACGACGCCCAGACCTACAGCGCCTATGACGGCGAGCGCGGCGATGCCTACTACGTGCCCGAGACCGTGACGCGCGAAGTGGACGGCAAGATGGTGACCGAGACGCGCCAGCGCCGCGAGATCCGCTGGACCTACGTCTCGGGCAATGTCGAGCGCTTCTTCGACGACATGCTCGTGGTCGCGAGCCGCTCGCTCCCCAAGAAATACGCCGACCGGCTCGACACCTGGCGGCTCGCCTCGCTGCAGCCATATCGCACCGAATACATCGCCGGGTTCCGCAGCGAGGTCTATCAGGTGACGTTGAAAGACGGCTTCGCCGAGGCCAAGCGGCGGATGGAGGACCAGATCCGCAGCGATGTGCGCGGCGACATCGGCGGCGACGAGCAGCGCGTCCACAACGTCAATACGCGCTGGGAGGATCTGCGGTTCAAGCACATCCTGCTGCCGGTGTGGCTCGCCGCCTATCGCTACCGCGGCAAGGTCTATCAGATCCTGATCAACGGCCAGACCGGCGAGGTCGAGGGCGCCCGCCCCTATAGCTGGATCAAGATCGCGCTTGCCTCGCTCGCCGCCGCGATCGTCGCCGGCGTCGTCATCTGGCTGATCGCCAAGGGGCGCTGAGAGAGAGCGCGCCTCGCAGCCCTCACGCCGCGCGCGGGATCACGTAGTCGTAGACCGCGAAGAAATGGACGATGGCGCCGGCGATGACCGAGAGGTGCCAGAGCGCGTGATTGAACGGCAGGCGCCGCAGCGCATAGAACACCATGCCGCCGGTGTAGCAGACGCCGCCGATGATGATCATCTCGACGCCGTCCCAGCCCACCTTCGCCTCGACCGCGTCGGCGAACGCGAAGCCGAGCCAGCCCATGACGAGGTAGATCACGTAGAAGATCGGATGCATGTAGCGCAGCCAGATGAGGCGCAGCAGCACGCCGGTGAGGGCCAGGCCCCACACCACGCCGAAGATCACCCAGCCCTTCCAGGTGCCGTTCATGACGCTGAGCGTGATCGCGGTGTAGGTGCCGGCGATGAGCAGGAAGATCGCGCAGTGATCGAAGGCGAGGAAGATGCGCTTCGCCCTCAAATGCGGGATGCTGTGATAGAGCGTCGAGACCAGGAACAGGAAGACGAGCGTGGCGCCGTAGATCGCGGCGGCGACGATGGCCCAGGCGCTCTCGATTTGGGCGGCGTAGACGACGCCCAGGACCAGCGCCGCAATCGCGAGGCCGGCGCCGATGGCGTGGGTGACCGCGCTCGCGATCTCTTCCCAGATCGACTCGCGCCCGAAATCGTCGTGCTCCGCGCGGGCGCGGTGAGCCAGGGCGGCGAGGGCCGTGCGCATGGTCGGGGTCCCAATCCTCTCAGCAAGAACATAGGTACGAAAC
>JBKOUH010000017.1:0-2478 GCA_046723285.1 Pseudomonadota bacterium | reverse complement strand
GAATACAGACGACAACGGATAGAAGGAACGCTTTCCGTCAGCGCTTCGGTTCCGCATCGAGCCGATACGCAATTCCGCCCGGCTCGGCCGAATAGTACTTGCACACCAAGGGATCGTGGCCGGGCACGACGAAGCGCGGGTCGTCGGCGAGGAATTTCAACTTGGCGTAGCCCTGCAGCACCGCGGCGAGATCGTGGACGATGTAGAACGGGCGGCCGGTTTCGAAATTCTCGTAATAGTGCGTGGCGTCGGAGGCGAGGACGATCCAGCCGATCCGCGTCCTGACGCGCACCGCCTGCATGCCCATCGTGTGGCCGCCCAAGAAATGCAGCGAGAGTCCGGGCGCGAGCTCCGCGTCGCCGTCGTGGAACGCGACGCGGCCGGCGAAGACGCGCTCGACCATGCCCACGACGTGGCCGGCGGTGTAGTGGCGGCCGATCTCGCGCTCGGCCATGTGCCGCCCGGTGGCGTAGGCCATCTCGCGGTCCTGCAAGTGATAGCGCGCGGCCGGAAACTGCGCGAAGCCGCCGGCGTGGTCGTAGTGGAGGTGCGTGACGATCACGTCGGTGGCCTTGGCGGCGTCGATGCCGATCGCGCCGAGGGCCTGGCCCGCCGTGCGCAGAAGCTTGCGGCCGCGGCTTTCGGCGTCGGCGTGCTCGAAGCCGGTGTCGACGATCCAGCAACGCCCCTCGCCCACGATCGCCCACACGAAATAATCCATGGCATGCGGCCCATCGTGCGGATCGCCGCCCAGGAAATGCTCGGAGCGTCGCCCCATGCGCTCCGCATATTTCAGCGCGTAGACGCGGTATTCGGGCAATGCGGCCATGGGCGTTCCCTCTCGTTGCCGCGATGATAGAGTGCGCGCGTGGCCCGATAAATGGAGGAGACGATGAGCCAGGAGCAATACGACGCCGGCATGCGCGAGCGGAAAGCCGTGCTCGGCGCGGAGTACGTCGACAAGGCGACGGCCGCCGCGGATTCGTTCAACCGCGAATTCCAGCGCATGGTGACCGAGTATTGCTGGGGCGGAACCTGGGGCCGCGGCGTGCTGACGCGGAAGGAGCGCAGCCTCATCAACCTCGTGATGCTGTCGGCGCTCAACCGGCCGCACGAATTCAAGATCCACATGCGCGGCGCGCTCACCAACGGGCTCACGCTCGAGCAGATCCAGGAAGCGCTCCACGTCGTCGCCGTCTATTGCGGCATTCCGGCCGGCGTCGAAGCCTTCCGCCTCGCGCGCGAGGTGCTCGACGAAAAAGGCATCAAGCCCCCGAAGTAGGCGGCGGGCCATGCCTGTCACGGTCGCTTACGGCTTCATCGGCCTGGGCCGCATGGGCGGGCCGATGGCGGCCAATCTCGCCAAGGCCGGCCTCGGGCCGAGCGTGTTCGACAAGGCGGGAACAGAGGAACGCGCGCCGCCGGGTTCGCTGACGGCCGCGAGCGCCGCCGTGATCGCGGGCACCTGCGACGCGATCTTCTTGAGCTTGCCCGCCGGCCCCGACGTGCTCGCGGTGCTCGGCGAGATCATCGCGGCGAAGCCGCGCCGCGCGGCCGACATCATCGATCTCTCGACGATCGGCATCGCGGCGGCCGACGAAGCGGCGCGGCGCGCAGCGGCGGCCGGGCTCGGCTATCTCGATGCGCCGGTGAGCGGCGGGCGCGCCGGCGCCATCGCGGCCACGATCGCGGTGATGTGCGCGGGCCCGCGAAGCCTGTTCGACGAGCATCGCGTGGCCTTTGCCGCGATGGCCAAGAACGTGTTCCACGTCGGCGAGAAGCCCGGACAGGGCCAAGCCTTGAAGCTGCTCAACAACTTCCTCTCCGCAACCGCGACGGCGGCGACGGCCGAGGCGCTGCTGTTCGGCCGCGCGCAGGGCCTGGAGATGAAGACGATGCTCGACGTCGTCAACGTTTCGACCGGCGCCAGCGCGGCCTCGCAAGGCAAGTACATGCGGAACGTGCTGCCGGGCACGTTCGACTCCGGATTCGGCGCCGATCAGATGGCGAAGGATTTGCGCCTCTATCGCGAGGCGCTCGCGGCGGCCGGAACCGCGGGCATGATCGGCAACGACGTGGCGGCGCTCTGGCAATCCGCCGCCGCCGACCTCGGCGCCGGCGACCATACGCGGGTGTTCGAGTTTCTCGCACGCAAGAGGTGAACCATGCGCAGCCCGCTTCGCATTGCCGCCCTCGCCGCCGCGATCGCCTGGCTGCCCTCGTTTTCGCTCGCCCAGTCCTTCGACAAGCGCATCGGACACTGGCGCGTCGTCGCTGCCGGCCTCTGCCTCGCGTTCAATCGCCCGGCGAACGAACTCAATGCGTCGCCCTACAACTCGCTCTTTCTCCAGCTGGGCAAGGGCGGACGCTGGGGCCTCGGGATCAATTTCTGGCCGAAGGCTGTCATGGCGAACGCCGAGGTACAGATCGCATTCGCCTTCGGCGGCTCCGACTTCGTGCGGCAGCGCGCCCTCGCGT
>JBKOUH010000237.1:0-4114 GCA_046723285.1 Pseudomonadota bacterium | reverse complement strand
GGCCTATCACTAGAATTCATGGCCCCCCCGAAAAAACCATTTCTCGTAAAGTGCCGCCAGAGCGTGCTGATGACACGCAGCGACTCGGACGCGTTCTCGGCGGAGCTGCTGAAGGCATTTCCGCGCATTCGCTTCGTGCGAGAAGACTATTGGCACAAATTCTGGGCGTTCGAGGCATGGCGCACGGCCTGTGCCAGGGCAAGGGAAGCATCGAGGCACGAGCCGGAGATCGCCGAATTCATTCGCGCTCCCGGCAGCGAGCCCCCCGACTACTTCGATTCGCTGGGCACGGACCGCGAGCAATACTTCTACGCCTGGGTCGAGCCACCGCACTGGCGGCCGCGCTGGGAGGTCCGCACCAATTATGTCGATCTGCGCAATATGCCGCGCCTTCACTTTCTTTTCCGAAGAGCCGCATTCAATCGCCACGGAACGAAGTGGGCCGAGCGCGCGCACGCAAATCACAGCGTTCGGATCATCAATCTTCCGAATGCTCCTCTACCCGACGATGACGACGAAGTGCTCACGCTTCGCGGCGACCGCATGCTGGGTGGATGGATGAAGGGTGACAATCGGGCGAAGGCGTTCGTCGCCAAGGTTTGGCGGATCGCGAGCAAGCTGACGACAAACCTGCTGGTTGCCTACGACGAGCGGACCCGCGAACCCTATCCCCACGGACCCGAGCGCGAGCACCACGTTTGGGCCGGTCCCGATGCCATCGCATGGGCGCGGCAGCGGAGGCACAATTATCTTGAATGGGCGGGGCATTGGTACAAGCCGCCTGACTCGTGCGCGGAACTCTCGCGCTAACTCGCCTTCTCAAGCCGCGCCCTTAACCGCGCGATTCCCTTCTCCACTTCCGCGCGGTGCTTGGCCGCCTTGACTAGCGCGGCAGACGGCTCGTCGTGGCGGCGTTGGACCAGCCGTTGTCGGGATCGCGCGCCCGTTCCCGGAGACGCGCGTGCACGAAATCCGCGAGCGCTTCGAGGTGGCGGGCGTTATAGGCCCAGAGCACGTCGCCGCAGCAGGGCGTGGCCAGCCAGAGCGGCAGGCCGAAATGGGGGTCGCGGCCGGCTGGCGCGCCGAGCGCCACGGTGCGGCCGTTCCACTCTTGCACATGGCCGCAACGGCGGCAGACGAGACGGCGCGGCGCGAAAATGTCGCCCGCCGCGTCGCGCGGTTTCGAAAAGGCTGGTCCCTGGCAGCGCGGGCAGACGACGAGCGCTTCGCCGGCGAATGCCGCGAGCGGCCGGCCTCTATCCTTGGCGCGGCGCGTGGGGCCGCGCAGGGTTTGCGCTCCGCTCATGGCCGCGCCGCGCCCCTATGCGCACGCAGTGCCTAACGCGGCGCGCGCGCTTCCACTATGGTCGGCCGCGCGCGCGGCAAAGGCGTCTAAGGCAGCGGGATATCAGCATGATCGATCTCTATTTCTGGCCGACATCGAACAATAAGAAGATCACCATCATGCTGCACGAGGTGGGCCTGCCCTACCGCCTCGAGCTCGTGAACTTCATCAAGGGCGAGAACTACCGCGCGGAGTTTCTGGCGCTCAACCCCAACGCCAAGACACCGACGATCGTCGACCATGACGGGCCGGGCGGCAAGCCGATCACGATCTTCGAGAGCGGCGCCATCCTGCTCTATCTCGCCGACAAAAGCGGGCGGCTCATGCCGCGCGACGCGGCGGGGCGCTGGGCGGTGACGCAATGGCTCTTCTTCCAGGCCGCGAGCATCGGGCCGATGTTCGGCCAGCACGCGCATTTCTTCGACTACTGCCCCGAGGACGTGCCCTATGCCAAGGACCGCTATTTGAACGAGGTGCGGCGGCTTTATGGCGTGCTCGACAAGCGCCTCGCGGACTCGCCCTATCTCGCCGGCGGCGACTACACGATCGCCGACATCATGGTGTGGCCCTGGATCCAATGGTCGCGCCAGCATCAGACGCCGGAGGAATGGACGGCGTTGAAGGCCTGGTACGACAAGGTCGGCGCGCGGCCGGCGGTGCAGGAGGGCTTCAAGGTCGGCACCGAACTGCAGAAACCCGGCGCCGTGCCGCTCACGATCGAGCAGAAGCGCGCGCTGTTCGCGCGTCGGTTTTGAGTGGCGAGCAGCGGCCTCGCACCGTGTGCGTCCATCCTTCGAGGCCGCCGCAAGAGCGGCGGCACCTCAGGATGAGGCTGAATTTGCTGAAACAAACGATTACTCATCCTGAGGTGCCCGCCCACTTTGGGCGGGCCTCGAAGGATGTACGCGGGCGGGATTCTGCCGAAGCGCGCGTTATTGCTTGACGCACAGCGTGATGCCGTCGCCGACGGCGATCATCGAGAGCGTCACGCGCGGGTCCTTGTGGAGCTTGGCGTTCAGGCGTTTCACGTGCTCGGTGAACATGATCTGCCAATCGGCGAGGCCTTCCATGTTCTGCCCCACGACACGGCCGGCGAAGAGCGTGTTGTCGATCGCGATGAGGGCGCCGGTCTTCGCCAGCGTCAGCGCCTGCTCGTAGTAGCTGTCGTAGTCGTCCTTGTTGGCGTCGATGAAGATGAAGTCGAAGCGCTGCTTCTCGGCGATAAGCTTTCCCAGCGTCTCGACGCCGGGCCCGAGGCGGAGCTCGATGCGGTCGGCCACGCCGGCTTCCTGCCAATAGCGGCGCGCGATGTCGGTGAATTCCTTGCTGATGTCGCAGCAGAGGATCGTGCCCCCCGGCGGCAGCGCGAGCGCCATCGAGAGCGAAGAATAGCCGGTGAACGTGCCGACCTCGAGGATGCGCAGCGGCCGGAGCGCCTTCACGAGCGTGTGCAGGAACTGGCCCTCGTTGGCCGGCACCTGCCAGAAGCCCAAGGCCAGCTTCTGCGTCTCGGCGCGGAGACGCGCCAACAGCGGCGTCTCGCGGTCGGAGACGGCCATCATGTAGTCGTAGAGCGGATCGTTGAGATAGATCTGGTCGCGCGCCATGTGTTCCTTGTAGCGGCGCGAGCGGCGCTATGAAAGTCCCCGCGCCGATGTTCGGCCTTTGGCCGAATGTCGGCGACCGGGATCACATGATCTTCTTGCGCACCCAGGCGAGCGGCGCTTTGTCGTCGTAGACGACGCCGGCTTCGTATTCGCCGAGCTGCACGCCGAGCTTCGCGAGCAGCGGGGCGAGCGCGACGCGCGTCCCCTTGAAGACGTGCGCATCGACGAGGCGGCGCAGCGTGCCGAAGCCGGTGGCCGCATCGCAGACCTCGATGAAGCGATCGAGGGTCCAGCGCTGCGCGGCGTCGCCGCCGGCGGCGAGCACGGCCTGGAAGCAATCCGCGAGGCTCTTGGCGCCGCCACTCTTCTCGATGATCTCGGCGTCGGCGAGCAGCATCATGAGCGTGCCGCCCCAATAGACCGGGCCGATGCCGCGCGCGCGGGCGAGGCCCTGCTGCTGCATCGCGGAGATGCCCTGGCGAAAATTCTTGAGGAAGCCGCGCCAGGCCTGGTCGCGCGGAAACCAGCCGGCGGCGACGCGGAGCCGCGTCTCGGTGTAGACCGCCATGCCCTCCATGAGCCAGGCGTGGCCGTCTATGAACGGCGCCGCGAAATGCACGAGCTCGTGCATCAGCATCCATTGGCCGAGGAGATCCTCGGGTAGCGTTTCGGCGCCGATGCGCAGCAGCATCGTGGCGCCGCCGCCGCCCATGACGATGCCGCGGCGCAGATAACGGAGGTTCGGCACCGGCTCGAGCACGATCAGCGCGTTCTTCGCCGGGAAGCCGCCGAAATAGACGCCGATGCGCGCGGCCGAGGCGCCGATCCAGCGCCGAAGATCGTCATTCAGGGTGGCACGCTTGCCGTCGAGCACCGCGACCGTGAGCGTCCCCGTCCCCGCACGCGCTTCGACCGGCACGCGCAACACGTCGAGCCGGCCCATCGCCATGAAGCCCATGAGGTCGAAATCGGCGGCATCGAGACGCTGCACGTCGCCTTCGGCAGCAAGCCCGGTCAGGATTTCGGCGCCGGCCGGCGCGCGGAAACGCAGCGTGAGCTTCATCGGCCTCTTGCCGCCGTCCGGCACGAGCAGGAACGAGCGCACCGTGGCCACGACCGAGCCGCCGACGCGCTGGCCGAGCGAGGGGCTGTTGGTGGAGCG
>JBKOUH010000501.1:0-6628 GCA_046723285.1 Pseudomonadota bacterium | reverse complement strand
CCACAAGGCGCAATGCGGGTGATTCGCCCCTAGACGATCGCCCCGCCCTGAATGAGATAGCGATAGACTCTCCAGGGCCACAGCAGCGCGCCCACGAACGCGTCGACGAGCGGAATTTCCGGCACGAAAATCAGGAACAAGACGAAGAATACGGCGATGCCGGTCGCGTAAAACGTAAACAGAAATCGAATCATGACGCGGCTCCGGATGGCGGCACCCGAAGAAAACGCGCGGACGATTGGAGCGGTTCCGGCGGCGGCTAGGCGTCGCCGCCCCTCTTGACGTATCCATCCCGGGTCTGCGGGAGCTTCCGGTTGAGGATGCGCGAGGCGACGAGGGTCCGAAGGATCTGCGCGGTGCCGCCGGCAATGGCGAACATGCGCGCATCGCGCACGTAGCGCTCGAGCGGATTGTTGCGCGAATAGCCGGCGGCGCCCCAGACCTGCAGCGCGTCGTTGGTGACACGAATCGCCATTTCCGAAGCGAACACCTTGGCCTGCGCGGCCATGGCCACGTCGGGAAAGCCGCCCGGCGAATGCGCGGCGCTGGCCGCGGCGCGCTGGGTCAGGAGCCGCGCGGCCGCGAGTTGGATGCTCATATCGGCCATCATCCAGTGGAGGCCCTGAAATTCGGCGATTGGGCGCCCAAATTGCTCGCGCTTCTGGCTATAGTCGAGCGCGAGATCATAGGCGCCCTGCGCGAGCCCGAGCGCCACGGTGCCGGCGCCCACGCGCTGCGAATTGTACGCATCCATCAAATCGGCAAAGCCTTTCCGCAAACCCCGTGGCGGGATCACCATACGGTCGGGCGTGATCTCCATGTCCTCGAACAGGACCTGCGTCTCGGGAATGCCGCGGAGGCCCATCGCCGGCTCGCGCTTGCCAATGATGAGACCCTTCGTCTCATCCCGGATCGCGATGAAGCCGCCGATGCCTTGCTCTAGGCCGTTCTCGAACACGCGCGCGAAGATCAAATGCAGGCGCGAGATGCCGCCGCCGGTGATCCAATGCTTCATGCCGTTGACGACGTAGACGTTGCCGCGCTTGTCCGCGCGCGTCGTCATCTCGGTGGCGGCGCTGCCGGCACCGGGCTCGGTGATGCAGATCGCGGGCTTGTCGCCGGACAGCACGAGGCCGGCCGCGAGCTTCTTCTGGTCCTCGGAACCATAGGCCATGATCGCGCCGATGGCGCCCATATTCGCTTCGACGACGATGCGGCCCGATGGCCCGCACACTTGGGCCATCTCGTCGATGACGAGCACGGTGTCGAGATAGCTCCGCCCCTGCCCGCCATAGCGCTTCGGGATCGTCATGCCGAAGAAGCCGGCCTCGACCAGCTCCTTCACGTTGCCCCAGGGATATTGCTCGGTGCGGTCGATCTCGGCCGCGCGCGCCGCGAAGCTGCCGCGTGCAAGCTCGCGCGACTTCGCCCGCAACGCTTTTTGATCCGCGGTCAGTTCGAAATCCAACGCTGTCCCCTGTCCATGATTGCCGCGACTATGTGTGTCCGCGTCGGGCAAGACAAGCGGGCCGTGCTCGGCTATCAGAAAGGGTGGGAGGAATTGCAATGCCCAAGGATTGCCGGGGACTCGAACTAACCTCCGCCAACGACGCGGCCGCCGCCGCCTACGACCGCACCGTGCGCGCATATCTTTCGTTCGCGCGCGACACCGGCGAACATCTCAAAGCCGTCTACAAGGCCGATGCGGACATGCCCATGGCGCATTGCCTGAAGGGCTATTTCTTCCAGCTCTTCTCCAATCCCGCGCTCGACGCCAAGGCCGAACAGGCGCTGGCGGCTGCCGACAAGGCGGCCGATACGCGCGGGGCGACGGGCCGCGAGCGCCTGCACATCGACGCGCTGGCGGCGTGGCGCAAGGGCGATCTCCGCGGGGCTACGGATCTCTGGGAGGTCATCCTCATCGAGCATCCGCTCGATATCCTCGCGCTGAAGCTCGGCCATTTCACGCATTTCTATCTCGGCGACGCGGCGGAGCTGCGCGACTCGGTGGCGCGCGTGTTGCCGTTGTGGAGCGAAACGGTGCCCGATTACGGTTTCGTGCTCGCGATGCGCGCGTTCAGCCTCGAGGAGGCCGGCGACTATGCGGCGGCCGAAATCGCCGGGCGCCGCGCGGTCGAAATCAATCCGGGCGACATTTGGGGCGTGCACGCGGTGGCGCACGTGCTGGAGATGCAGGGGCGCTCGCGCGAGGGCGTCGCCTGGCTCGAGGGCCTCGCCGCCGATTGCGAGAAGGCGAACAATTTCCGCTTTCACACCCAATGGCACCAGGCCCTCTTCCATTTCGAGCGCGTGCAATACGACCGCGTGCTTGCGCTCTACGACGGCAAGTTCCGCGCCGATAAGACCGACGACATCCTCGACCTCAGCAACGCTATTGCGATGCTTTGGCGGCTCGAGGATGAGGGTGTTTCGGTCGGGCAGCGCTGGGAAGAGCTCGCCGACATCGCCGAGCGGCGCGCCAAGGATCACGTGCTCGCTTTCGCCGATGCGCATTTCCTGATGGCGCTGGCCGGAGCGGGACGGCTCGACAAGGCCACGGCGATGGCGAGATCCATGGCCGGCGCCGACCCGACGACGCATGTCAGCGAGGCGCCGATCCTGGCCGGCATCGGCACGGCGCTTGGCGATGCGATCATCGCGTTCCGCCGCGGCGATTTCACCACCGCCGTCGATCGCCTCTATCCCAAGCGCGCCGAGGTGCGGCTCATCGGCGGCAGCCACGCGCAGCGCGACGTGTTCGCACGCTTGCTGATCTTGGCTGCGCTCAAGGCCGGCAAGGCGAGGCTCGCCCGCGCCCTATTGGCCGAGCGCGCCGCGCGCAACCCCAACAGCGCCTGGACCTGGACGCGCAGCGCCGAAGCCCTCACGGCTCTGGGCGATACCGCCGCCGCGAAAGAGGCAAGCGCGCGGGCCCAACGCCTGCTCGCCGCGTGAACCGATTGGAACGGAGAGATCGATGCCGCAGCCCGATCATGTGATCAGCCTCGACGTGAAGGTGCCCGAGGCGCCGACCGAGCCCGATCTCCAGAAATACTTCGACAAGTGCATGGAGAAGATCGGCTTCGTGCCGAACGTGATCAAAGGCTATGCGGCGCGGCCTTCGCGCTGGCGTGCCTTCGTTACGATGTACCACGCGCTCATGGACAAGGACGCCTCGAAGCTCTCGCCGCTCGAGCGCGAGATGATTGCCGTCGTCGTCTCGGCGGTGAACCGCTGCTATTACTGCCTCGTCGCGCACGGCCAGGCGGTGCGCAAGCTTTCGGGCGACCCCGAGCTTGGCGAGATGCTGGTGATGAACTACCGCGTCGCGCATCTCTCGCAGCGCCAGCGCGCGATGCTCGATTTCGCGTGGAAGCTCACCGAGACGCCGTGGCTGGTCGAAGAGCCTGACCGGCAGGCCCTGCGCGCCGCCGGCTTCGGCGAGGAGGAGATCTGGGACATCGGCGAGACCGCCGCGTTCTACAATTTCTCGAACCGCATGGCCTACACGACCGACATGATGCCGAACCGCCAGTATCACAAGCTGGATCGGTGAGCGGCAGGGGCAAGGCAATGCCGATCAGCGTGATGATCTTGAACGGCCCGAACCTCAACCAGCTCGGCACGCGCGAGCCGCATATCTACGGCAAGCTCACGCTGCCGGCGATCGAAGCAAGTTGCCGGCAATTCGCCGAATCCATCGGCGCCTCGCTCGCCTTCCATCAGTCCAACGATGAGGGCGCACTCATCGAGTGGGTTCAGGCCGCGCGCCGCGAGGCCGACGCGATCATCATCAACCCCGCCGGCCTCTCCTTTACCTCCGTCGCGCTCGTCGATGCACTGGCGGCGTTCCCTGGTCCCGTCATCGAGCTGCACATCTCCAACATTCACGCGCGCGATCAGCTCCATCGGCACTCGCGCATCTCGGCCGTGGCCAAGGTGATGATTTGCGGCCTCGGTGCCTATGGCTACATCGTGGCGCTGCTGTCCGCGGCGCGCTTGCTGAACGGTTTGCCGAAGACACTCCCCGCGCCGCTTGGCATTGGGCCGAAGTGATTGCCGCTCAGCGCGCCGCGAGCACGGCGCAGCGATCGCGTCCAGCAAGATCACGCTTGATTTCGACGATCGCGAGGCCCGCAACGCGTGCGATCTCCGACACAGCTTGGGCCTGTGTCGCGCCGATCTCGAACAGGGCGCGGCCATTCGGCGCAAGTAGCCGCGCCAGATCGGGCAAGATCGTGCAATAGGCGTCGAGGCCGTCGCGGCCGGCGAAGAGCGCACCGTGCGGATCGTGGAGTGCCACTTCCGGTGCGAGCGATGCGCGTTCGCTTTCGGCGATGTAAGGCGGATTGCAAAGAACGAGATCGAAGCGCTCGGCGAGGCCGCGCGCCCAATCGCCGCGCACGAAACGCGCGCGGGCGGCGAGGCCGAGATGAGAGGCATTGGCCGCGGCGACTTTGAGGGCTTTTTCGTTGGCGTCGACGCCGATGCCCGCCGCGTTCGGATATTCATGCAGCGCTGACAGCAGCAGACAGCCGCTGCCGGTGCCGAGATCAAGGATGCGAAACGGCGCCGCGTGGTCCGGAAACAGGGTCAGCGCCGCCTCGATGAGCGTCTCGCTGTCGGGCCGCGGATCGAGCACGTCGGGTGATATTCGGAATTCGAGGCTCCAGAATTCGCGCCGGCCCAGTATGCGCGAAACCGGCTCGCGCCCCTCGATGCGGCGGGCGAACAGCGTCTCGATGCGCGCGCGCTCGGCGGCCGTGAGCGCGCGGTCGTCGGCAACGCGGAGCGCATCGGGCTCGAGATTGAGCGCGGCGGCCACGAGCAGGCGTGCGTCAAGTTGCGGCGATTCGATGCCAGCGGCGCGCAAGCGTTGCTCGGAGGAGCGAATTAGAACGTGGAGCGTGGGACTCGCAGCGTTCACTGCAGCGTGGCGAGGCGCTCGGCTTCGTCGTGGGTGATGAGCGCGCCGATGATCTCGTCGAGCGCTTCGCCTTCCATCACCTTGTCGATCTTGTGCAAGGTCAAGCCGATGCGGTGATCGGTGACGCGGCCTTGCGGGAAATTGTAGGTGCGGATGCGTTCGGAGCGGTCGCCGGTGCCGACCTGGCTCTTGCGCGCGGCGGCGCGCTCGGCGTCTTTTTTCGCGCGTTCGGCCTCGTAGAGGCGTGCGCGCAGCACCTTCATCGCTTTTGCCTTGTTCTTGTGTTGCGATTTCTCGTCCTGGATCGCGACGACGACGCCAGTCGGGATGTGCGTGATGCGAACCGCGCTGTCGGTCGTGTTGACCGACTGGCCGCCCGGACCGCTCGAGCGGTAGACGTCGATGCGGAGATCGGCGTCGTTGATCTGAATGTCGACCTCTTCGGCCTCAGGCAGCACGGCGACGGTTGCGGCCGAGGTGTGGATGCGCCCGCCCGCCTCGGTGGCGGGCACACGCTGCACGCGGTGGACGCCGGATTCGAATTTCAACCGCGCGAACACGTTGCGCCCCGAAATCGTGGCCTGCGCCTCCTTGAGGCCGCCAAGTCCGGTGTCGTTTACGCTCAGCACCTCGAATTTCCAGCCCTGGAGGGCCGCGTAGCGCTGATACATGCGGAACAGCTCGGCCGCGAAGAGCGCCGCCTCGTCGCCACCGGTGCCGGCGCGCACTTCGAGGATCGCGTTTTTGGCGTCGGCCTCGTCTTTCGGCAACAGCATGAGCTGCACCTGGCGCTCGAGCGCCGGCAGCTTGGTCTTGAGCTCATGCAGCTCCGCCTCGGCCATGTCGCGCATTTCCCTGTCGACGCCACTGTCGTTCATTATCGCGTCGAGGCCTTCCAGTTCCTTCTGCGTCTTCTTGAGCGCTTCGATCGCCAGCACGACCGGGCCCATGTCGGAATATTCCTTGGAGAGCTGCCCGAACTGGCGCGCATCGCGACCCGGTCCTTCGGAGAGGACACGGCCCAGATCCTGATACCGCGTCAAGACGCGGTCGAGCGTGGCGGAGAGATTCATTTCTTCTCGGAAGTGGGGGTGCGCGTCAGCGCAAACAAGTCGGCGAGCAGTATCTCGGCCTCGGCGCGCGCTGCGGGGTCGTCGGCGGCGAGCTCGCGAAGCTTCACCGCCGGCCCGTGCAGCAGGCGGTTCACGAGCAGGCGCGTGGCCTCGGCGGCCCCGTCGCCCGAGACGGTTTCGAGCACCTTGGCACGCTCGGCCTCGAAGCGCGCCCGGAGCGCCACGATGCTGGCGGCGGCTTTGCGCTCGTCGCGGCCGCGCAGGAACGCCGCCGCCGCCTCTTCGACGATGCGCGCGGCAGCCTCGGCCGCGTCGCGGCGGCTCTGCTGACCTTCGAGCGCCGCGGCTTCGAGATCGCCGAGATCGTAGCGGAATATGCCCTCGATCTCGTCGATCGCGGTGTCGAGGTCGCCCGGCATCGCGGCATCGATCAAGAACATCGGCTTGCGGCGCCGGCGCCGATGCGCGGCGCGCGCGCGATCGGCGGTGACGATCAAACGCCGGCTGCCGCAGGCGGAGACGACGATGTCGGCGCGGGAGAGCGCTTCTTCGAGCTTGTGGAACTCCTCGATGTGGCAATCGAGTGCCCGCGCCAACTGCTCGGCCCGCGCGGGCAGTGGCGCCGCGA
>JBKOUH010000492.1:0-5063 GCA_046723285.1 Pseudomonadota bacterium | reverse complement strand
CAGCATGTAGGCGTGGAGCTGGAGGTAGAGGCCGTTCATGAGCCGGAGCGGACGGAACTCATCCTCGGTGAGCTCGCCGGCGAGGCGGCGCCGCACCTGATCGCGGAACTGCGCGACGCGCTCGGCGACGAAGGTGCGATCCAGCTCGTCATTGCGATACATGGCGCGCCTCAGGGATAGGCGAGGCCGACGGCGGTCGCGACCGCGTCAGCGACCGGCTGGCTCGGGCCGGCCGCGCGAATCTGCTCGCGAAGGCTCGCCGCGCGCGGCCCGCTCGCGCCTTCGACCGCCGCGATGAGATAGGGGGCCACCACGACCGCGGCGTCGGCATCCCTTTGGCCGCGCGCCAACAGGGCCGATGCGGCTTTTTCCTCGCGTGCCACGACGCTGCGGCCGATCTCGGTGGTCCAGGTGCCGGCGGGGGTGAGGTAGACGACCGCGCCGTCGGCGAGCCGGTTGGCGGTGAGGACTTGCAGGTTCGCGTGTGCGATGCTCATGCTGCGGCCTCCAGGTTGATGTTTTCGGCGAGATTGCTTTTCGCGAGCGCGGCGACCTCGCCGACGATGGTGAGCGCTGGCCCGCCGTCGCCGTGGCGCAGCGCCAGCTCCGGGAGCGCGCCGAGCGTCCCGAGCGAGAGCCGCTGATCGCGGCGCGTGCCGCGCGCGATGATGGCGGCGGGCGTGGCCGGCGAAAGGCCGGCGGCGATGAGGCGCTCGGAGACGGCCGCCGCTGCGGTAAGGCCCATATAGACGACGATCGTGCGATCCTTCCGCGCGAGGCCGTTCCAATCGGCGAGCGGCGCGCCGTCGCGGCCATGGCCGCTAATGAAGGCCACGGAACTCGCGTAGTCGCGATGCGTCAGCGGAATACCGACCGCGGCCGCGCAGCCGAGCGCCGCGGTGACGCCGGGAACGACGATCGCCGTAACGCCATGGCGCTCGAGGTACTCGGCCTCTTCACCGCCGCGGCCAAAGATGAAGGGATCGCCGCCCTTCAAGCGCACGACCCGCTTGCCGGCGCGCGCCGCCGCGAGCAGCGCATCATTGATGTCCGGCTGCTCCTGGCCGTGGCGGCCCTTTTGCTTGCCGACATAGACGCGCTCGGCCTCGCGGCGCGCCTGATCGAGAATATCGGGTCCGATCAGCTCGTCGTAGAAGACGACGTCGGCTTTCTGCAGCAGCTGCAGCGCGCGGACGGTGAGTAGATCGGGATCGCCCGGGCCCGCGCCGACGATGTGCACGACGCCCGTTTCGCGCGGCTGCTCGACCCGGTTCAACAGCTCGAGAAGATGCCGCCGCGCTTCGGCGGGCTTGCCGGCGAGCACGGCCTCGCCGCAGGGGCCGTCGATCAGGCGCTCCCACACGTCGCGGCGCATCTCGGGTTTGGGGAAGAGGTCCTTGATGCGCTGGCGCAGGCGCGCGGCGAAGCGCGCGAGATCGCCGAGCCGCGCCGGCAGCACGCGCTCGATGGTTTCGCGGATGAAGCGCGCGAGCGCGGGCGACGCGCCGCCGGTCGAGATGCCGATCGCCACGTCGCCGCGGCGGATGATGGCGGGCATGATGAAGTCGCAAAGCTCGGGCTGGTCGGCGACGTTGACCGGCACGCCGGCGGCGCGCGCGGTTTCCGCCGCAGCGCGGTCGCGATCGCAGTCGCCGGTGGCGACGAATGCCAGCGCCGCGCGCTCGAAATCGTCGATGGCCGGCGCGCCCGGCAGCCAGGCAACTCCGGGCGACGCCACCAGCAGGCGTCCTTCGGACGAAAGCGTGTCAGCGAACACGCGCACCGTGGCGCCGGCGGCCAAAGCAAGCCGCACGCGCTCCAGTGCCACCGGCGTGGCCCCCACGACGATGGCGGCCTTGCCCTTCAAGTCGAAGAATGCGGGGAAATAGGACATGGGTTCACGCCCGGCGCTGGCCGGCTCCTGAAACGCTGCGGGTGAACGGGAGAGGCGCGGCCCCGGCGCGCGGCGTGATCATGCGCTGCGGGCGGCGGGCCGATTGCGGTTGGAAAAGCGGGGAAGCCATCGTCGACTCCTCGTTTGACACCAGATGTGCCCACGAAGGTCGACTTCGTGGCGCTTTAGCATTTGTTGACGCGGTGCAAGCTGCACTTCAAATCACCGCGGGCCCTCGGGCGGGCCGGTCCGTCTCGGCGGGGCCGTTTCGCCCGATGCCTTGACGCCATGCAAAATAGGCGTCACTTCCACGAAGACAAATCGAGTTTTTCTACGCCTGCTCCTCAGTTCCGCTGTGGCAATTCCCCCGAAACGCCTGCCGCCCTTGAACTCGCTGCGCGCCTTCGTGGCCGCGGCACGGCACCTGAGCCTGGCCAAGGCCGCCGACGAGCTCGCGGTGACGCCGGGTGCCGTGAGCCAGCAGATCAAGCAGCTCGAGGATCATCTCGGCTGCGCCCTCTTCCGCCGCACCAATCGCCAATTGCTGCTGACCGACGAGGGCCAGGCCTGCCTGCCCGGCCTCGTCGAAGCCTTCGAGCGCATGCACGAGGCGCTCAAGGAAATTGCGCGCGTGGGGCAGGACGGGCGCCTCACCGTTTCGGTGGCGCCCTCGTTCGCCTCGAAATGGCTGGTGCCGCGGCTCGACCGCTTCACGGCGCTCCATCCCGAGATCGACGTGCTCGTTTCGGCCTCGATGACGCTGACCGATTTCGAGGCCGAGGACATCGATTGCGCGATCCGCTACGGCGCGGGCCGCTATCCCGGCCTCGTCGTCGAGAAGCTGATGGCCGAAAGCGTGTTGCCGGTGTGCAGCCCATCGCTGCTGAAGGACAAGAAGCAGCTTAAGACCCCGGCCGATCTCCAGCATTTCACGCTGCTGCACGACGACAGCCCGGACCAGGATCCGAGCTGCCCCGATTGGCGCATGTGGCTGCGGGCGGCCGGCACCGAGCACGTCGGCGCGCGGCGCGGCCTCCACTTCAACCAGTCGAGCCTCGTCGTCGAGGCTGCCATCTCGGGCCGCGGCGTGGCCCTCGCCAAGGCGCGACTCGCCGACGACGACATCCGCGGCGGCCGCCTCGTGACGCTGTTCAACGTGAAGCAGCCGATCCAGTTCGCCTATTACTTCGTCTCGCCGGCGGGGAAGAGCGCGTTGAAGCGCGTGCAGCTATTCCGGAAATGGCTCGGCGACGAGATCGCGCGCGAGAAATCCTGATGCGCCTCAGCGCGGCGTGATGTCCTCGGCGGCCAGTTCCGCGACGACGCCGCCGATCCGATGCTCGAAGAGGCGGATGATGTCGGCGGCTGCCTTGGGCTGAACCAGCGAGGTGCCCTCGCCCGACGCGGCGGCAGCACCGGCCGAGACCGCGATGCGCAGCGCCTGATCGACCGGCTCGCCGTTGAAGAGGCTCACCACCAGCGCGGCCAGGAAGCTGTCGCCGGCGCCGACCGGCGAGCGCGCGTTGATGCGCGGCGACGGGCAGGTGTGCGCGCCGTCGGTGGTGATCAGCAGCGCGCCCTCGGCGCCGAGCGTCACGGCCAGATTTTCGAGCCTCCGGCTCGCCACCAGCTCGCGCGCGAACGCAATGACCGCGTCGCGGCTTTCGAGCGGGCGGCCCGCGAGATCGACCAGTTCCGCGTGGTTGAGCTTGGCGAGCCAGATGCGCTCGCCGAGCGCCGGCTTCAACGCGGCGCCGCTCGTGTCGAGGATGAATTTTCCCCCGGCCTCGGCCACCAGCCGCGCCACCTGGGCGTAGAAATCCACAGGCGCGCCCGGCGGCACGCTGCCGCTGGCGACGAGCGTGCCGCGCGTCGATCCGCTGGCCGAAACCGCGGCGAGGCAAGCCGCGCATTCGTCCTCCGACAGGACCGGACCCGGGAAGGTCAGCGTGTAGCGGTCGCCGGTCTTGCGGTCCGCGATCAGCACGCTGATACGCGTCGCGTCCTCGATCGCGATCGGGCGATGATGGAGCCCGGCGCGGTCGAGCGCGTGATTGAGCTTTTCGCCCTCGGGTCCGCCGGCGGTGTGGATGGCGAGGCTGTCGAGGCCGAGCGCGCGCATGACGCGCGCCACGTTGAGCCCGCCGCCGCCGGGATCCCAGCGCACGACCTTCGCCCTGAGCTTTTCGCCGGGGCGCCAGCGATCCACCTCGACGGAAATATCCGCCGAGGGATTGAGAGTCAGAGTCGCGACCGGGGGAGCGAGCGCCATCACACCATCATAGCGCGGAATTCGGTCTTGGGCTGCCGCCGCGCCAAGGCAATCTGACGCAGAGACGCGCAAGATGGCGCGCGAGCGGAATGCGTGACACGAGCGACCATCGTTGTTCGGCGCGGCTCACTACGTTCGAGCGCGGGTTCGGTTCCGCGCCACTAGAGGCCGAGCACGCGCTCGGCGTTGCCGTGAAACAGCTTTTCCATCATCTCGGGCGAATAGCCGAGCTCGTCCCATTCGCGGAAGATGCGCTCATAAGGCATGCTTGGGTAATCGCTGCCGAACATCACCTTGTCTTGCAGGCGGCCGCGAATGTCCTTCTTCAGCTGCTCGGGCAGATATTTCGGCGCCCAGCCCGACATCTCCCAGAACACATTGCCCTTGTGCAGCAGCACCGCCGTGGTTTCGTCGACCCAGGGCCAGCCCGGGTGCGCGGCGATGATCTTCAAGTTGGGGAAATCGGCGGCGAGATCGTCGATCGCCGAAGGATGCGCGTGGCGAATGCGGGCACCCATCCCGCCGGGGAGGCCCGCGCCCATGCCGGTCGTGCCGACGTCGATCATCACCGCAGCCTTCAGCGCGTTGATGACCTCGATCAGCGGATAGACGCGCCGGTCGTTGACCGCGAAGTGCTGCATGATCGGGTGGAAGTGGAAGCCGATGAAGCCCAGCTGCTCGACGGCCTTCTTCGCCTCGGGGATCGCGTCGGGCTTGAACGGATCGAGCGTGCCCCAGCATTGGATGATGCGCCTGGGGTGCCGCTTCCACATGCCGTGCACATAGTCGTTGGTGCAGGGCGGAGTCTTGACTGTCGTCTCGAGGTCGAGCGCCACCAGGCAGGCTTCGACGCCGGCTGCGGTGAATTCGGCGACGACGTCGTCCTCGCTTTTCGGG
>JBKOUH010000256.1:0-5660 GCA_046723285.1 Pseudomonadota bacterium | reverse complement strand
CCGTGTCGCCGAGGCCTTTGCGGTTGCTGGCGGTGAGATACGTCATCGCTTGCACGATGCCGCCGAGGCCCGAGCCGGGCGCCTGCATGTCGCGCGACTTGTAGACGCCGGTTGCGATCAGCACCGCGTCGTGCCGCCGGCGCAGCTCGGCGAGCGTCACGTCGCGGCCGATCTCGGTCTCGAGGTGGAACGTGATGCCGCCCTCGGCGAGCCATGTCGCGCGCCGTGCGACGATGTCCTTCTCGAGCTTGAAATTCGGGATGCCATAGACGAGGAGGCCGCCGACGCGGTCGTAGCGGTCGTAAACGTGGACGCGATAGCCCTTGCGGCGGAGCTCTTCCGCTGCGGCGAGGCCCGCCGGTCCCGCGCCGATGATGGCGACCGAATGCTCCCGTTCGCGCGCTGGGCGGATCGGCTTTACCCAGCCCTTTTCCCACGCGGTGTCGGTGATGAATTTCTCGATCGCGCCGATCGTGACGGTGCCGTGGCCGGCGTTCTCGATCACGCAATTGCCCTCGCAAAGCCGGTCCTGCGGGCAGATGCGGCCGCACACCTCGGGCATGTTGTTGGTGGCCGAAGAGACCTCATAGGCCTCTTCGAGCCGGCCGGCCGCCGTCAGCATCAGCCAGTCGGGGATGTTGTTCTGCAGCGGGCAGTGGAGCTGGCAGAACGGCACGCCGCATTGCGAGCAGCGCGCGGCCTGGTCGGCCGCCTGCTCGGGGCGGTATTCGGCATAGATCTCGCCGAAATCGCGCCGCCGCTTGTCCGGCGGACGCTTCTCGGGCGTCCCCTGCGCGAGCGTGACGAAACGCAGCATCTTGGCAGCCAAGGGGCTTCTCTCCTTCCTCGGCGCGTGCGGGCGGGGCGAATAGGAAGCTCCGGCGCCGGCCTTTGGCGGGGTTTACCCACTCCGTTCAAGAATTGCCACTGGAATCTTGCTATTTAGGACATAAATACTGTCTCTAATTGAATTTTTCATGGCGCAAATCTCCAGAATCCTCTGCGGTTCACAATAAGATCTCGAAATATAATACCATTTCGGCCTTTTTTGCGGCAAGTAGCGGCTTCTGACGCCAGTGCTATAAGGTGCGCGCCGGGAGGGGAGACTCGCCGTGCCGCTCGTCCAGATCGTGGTCCTGGCCGTCATCCAGGGCGTCTTCGAATTCCTGCCGATCAGCTCGTGGACGCATCTGGTCATGGTGCCGGCCCTGTTCGGCTGGGCCTACGACTACGGGTTGCAGGTGGAGATGGCGGTGCATGTCGGCACGCTCGTGGCCGTCATGCTCTATTTCTGGCGCGAGATGTGGCGGCTCGTCGGCGGCGGCCTCATGCTGCTGCGCGGCCGCGTGACCGGCGGCGGCCGCATGCTTCTGCTGCTGATCCTGGCGACGCTGCCGGTGGTCGGCGCGTCGTTCCTGATCAGGGATTACAGCGAGGTGATGCGCCAGAACTTCGTGGCCATCGCGTTCGCCACGATCGGCTTCGGCATTCTGCTCTACGCGGTCGACGCCGCGTTCATGCAGATCCGGCGGCTCGAGCATCTGGGCGCCGTCAACGCGCTGCTTTTCGGCGTGGCGCAGGTGCTGGCCCTGCTGCCCGGAACGAGCCGCACCGGCATCACGATGACGGCGGGCCGCTTCCTGGGCTTCGAGCGCCTCGAGGCCGCGCGCTTCTCGCTCTTGATGGCGGTCCCGGTCGGCATCGGCCAGCTCGTGCTCTTGACGCGCGCGGCGATGCGCGACGAGGTGGGCGCGGTCGACGGCGCCACCATTCTCGCCGGCGCGCTCGCGTTCGTGACGGCGATGCTCGCGATCTGGTTCGTGATGGCGTGGCTGAAGCGCGCGAGCCTCGGCCTTTTCGCGATCTATCGCGTGCTCGCCGGCGCGGGTATTTTGTATTGGTATTACGTGGTTCGCGTCGCGTAGGCGGTAGCGCGCGCCTGGAGGCGCGCGGTCTCAATTTCACGCAAATCGTGCGGTGCGCCAGCGGCCGCTCTTGCGGTAGCGGTCCATGTAGGTGGGGAGGATCACTTCTACCATCGTCGGCGCGATGCCGAGGTCCTTGAGGCCCTTGGCCCCGGTCGCCATGACGTTGTCAGCGACGGCGAGCTTCACCATGTCGCGCGTCAGCGGCGGGCTCGGCAGCAGCGACGCGAAGGCGGCCATGATCAGCGCGATGCGCTCGGGCACGTTTACGAGGATCCGTTTGCGCTCGACGGTTTGCAGCAACAGCTCGGTGAGCTCGCGGTGCGTATAGACCGTGGGCCCGCCGAGCTCGTAGGTCTCGCCGGCGCTTCCGGCGGCATCGCTCGCCTTCATCGCCGCGTCGGCGACGTCGCCGACATAGACCGGCTGCACGCGCGCCGTTCCGCCGCCGAACAGCGGCATGACCAGCGACAATCGCGCCAAGGCCGCCAGCGTCGTGAAGAAATAATCGCCCGGTCCGAACACGACACTGGGCTTCAGGAGGGTCGCCGACGGAAACGCTTCGCGCACGGCGCGCTCGCCGTGGCCGCGCGCGGCGATGTAGGCCGAGTCCGAGGCGGGGTTGCTGCCGATACCGGAGACATGGACGAGGCGCTTCACGCCGGCCGCCGCCGCGAGCCGCGCCACGCGCCGCGCGCCCTGCACGTGCACGTCGGCGAAGCGATTCTTCCGCGATTGCACGCCGAGGCTCACGGCGTTGATGACGAGGTCGACGCCTTCGACGGCCGCCGCCACCGATTTCTCGCTGCGCACGTCGCCGTAGACCGGCGCGATCTGCCCGACCGCGCCCATCGGCTTCAGGAACAGCGCCGCGTCGGGATCGCGTACCGCCGCGCGCACGACGACGCCCTTTTGCGCCAGGCGCTTCACGATCTGACGGCCAATGAAGCCGGAGCCGCCGAAAATGGTCGCGCGCGCGATGGTCATGGGTGTGGCCGGTTCGTGGGATTGCGGCTTTTCCTAACCCCGCGCTCTCGCTGCGGCAAGCGCCGCGGCGGCGGCGGCTTGCGCCGGTTGACATCCCCCTGGCCCGCCTCTACCTACACGCCTCTCCGAAGCGGGCACCCCCGCTCGAGATCGGCGCCCAGGTGGCGGAATTGGTAGACGCGCTGGTTTCAGGTACCAGTGGCCGCAAGGCCGTGGAAGTTCGAGTCTTCTCCTGGGCACCATCGCCGCAAATCCCCTCCCGGGCGCGGCGCGACGCGAGATCCCCCGCGGCGAGAGTCTAAGTGCTGCTGAAGCGCATCCATCTGCATCAGGGAGATCTGCCCGAAAGGCTCGATCTCGGCCCCGTTGTCGCAATCGACAGCGAGACGATGGGCTTGAACCCGTTCCGCGACCGGCTCTGCCTCGTCCAGCTTTCGAAAGGCGACGGCGTCTGCCATCTCGTCCAAATCCAGCGCGCGGCAGGACCGGCCCCGCGGCTCAGCGCGCTCCTGGGCGATCCCAAAGTGCTGAAGCTGCTCCACTTCGCGCGCTTCGACGTGGCGATGTTCAAGCAGCACTTGGGCGTTCTCGCGCGCCCGGTCTATTGCACCAAGACCGCGTCGCGCCTCGTGCGAACGATGACCGACAAGCACGGCCTCAAGGATCTCTGCAAGGAGCTCTTGGGCGTCGACGTCTCGAAGCAGCAGCAGACTTCGGACTGGGGCGCCGAGACGCTCACCGAGGAACAGAAGGTCTACGCCGCGAGCGACGTGCTGCACCTCCACGAGTTGAAGGAGAAGCTCGACGCGCTGCTCGCGCGCGAGGGCCGGATCGACATCGCCCGCGCCTGCTTCGACTTCATCCCGTATCGGGCCGCGCTCGATGTCGCGGGCTGGGGCGAGGCCGACATTTTCGCGCATTAACCAAGGACTTGACGGGCACGCGACCGGCCGCCCGCCGTCGCTTTAACGCCACATTTGATTATCAAAAGGTCTATACTACTCAGGTACGTCGGGAGCATGTTGGGGGGAGCGGGGCCGCCATCGTGCCGTATTCAGTCTAAGGCAAGTCCGAGGGGCAGTGTTGTCCGCAGCCGTTCAAGCCAACAAAAGGGCCAAGCCCGGCCCTGCGCCACAGCGCGATCTCGATTCCGCGCGCCGCGTCCTACGCCTCGAGTCCGAGGGCATCCAGTCGCTGATGCGCGCGCTCGACGGCTCGCTCGGCGAGGCGCTCATGCGCGCCGTCGACCTCATCCGCGCCGCCACCGGCCGCGTCATCGTCTCCGGCATGGGCAAGAGCGGACACGTCGCGCGCAAGATCGCGGCCACGATGGCCTCGGTCGGAACGCCCGCCCAGTTCGTCCATCCGGCCGAGGCGAGCCACGGCGACCTCGGTATGATCACCAAGCACGATGCCGTGCTGGCGCTCTCGAATTCGGGCGAAACCGCCGAGCTCGGCGACCTCGTCGCGTATTGCAAGCGCTTCTCGATTCCGCTCATCGCGTTCACCGGCCGTACCGGCAGCGCGCTCGCCGACGCCGCCGATGTTACGCTGCTGATTCCGCCCGCCGCCGAAGCCTGTCCGCTCGGCTTGGCACCCACCACCTCGACGACGATGATGTTGGCGCTCGGCGACGCCCTCGCCGTGGCGCTCCTCGAGCGCAACGGCTTCACCGCCGAGCATTTCCAGGTGCTGCATCCGGGCGGAAAGCTCGGCCGCCATCTCCTCCGCGTGTCCGATCTCATGGACACCGGCGACGATATTCCGCTCGCCGCGCCCGGCACGGTCATGTCGGAAGTGATTCTGATCATGACCGCGAAGCGCCACGGTTGCTGCGGCATCGTCGGCGAAGACGGGCGCATCCAGGGCATCATCACCGACGGCGATCTCCGCCGCCACATGGACGGCCAGTTGCTGGCGCGCCGCGCCGGCGATGTCATGACCAAGAACCCGATGACCATCCGTCCCGAGGCCTTCGCCGCCGAGGCGCTCGGCCTCATGAACGCGAAAAAGATCACGACGCTCTTCGCCGTGCGCGACGGGCAGCCGGTCGGTTTCCTCCACATGCACGCACTGTTGCGCGCCGGAGTGGCTTGAGAGCATGGCGCCCGATTCCCGCATGGATCCGTCTTTCGCGCCGGCACCCGCACCGGTCCCGCCGGCCCTGCGCCTGCCGCGCCGCCCGCGATTCGACAGCTACAGCCGGCTGCTCGGCCTCGCCAAGATCGTGCTGCCCGGCGTGGGCTTGGGAATCCTCGCGGTCGCCCTGCTTTGGCAGGATCTGATGCCCGAGGTGATCTCGCGCCGCGTGGCCCCGTCCGTCGGCCTCGAAGCGCTGCGCCGCCACGAAATGAGCGCGCCCAAATTCGTCGGCACCGACGACAAGAGCCGGCCTTACCAGATCGAGGCCAAGTCGGCGCGCCTCGCAAACGCCAAATCCGACACCGTCATCCTGGAGCAGCCCAAGGCGAGCTTGACGCTCGAGAGCGGGAATTGGGTCGCCGTGACCTCGCGCGACGGCGAGTTCAATCAGAAGACGCGCATCATCTCGCTGATCGGCGACGTCTACGTCTTCCACGACGCCAACTACACGTTCCGCACCGAGAGGGCGACAGTCGATACCAACAACAAGACCGCCTGGGGCGATCGCCCGGTCGTCGCCACGGGGCCCAAGGGAACGATTGAATCGAAGGGATTCCGCATCGAGGACAAGGGCGCCACGATCATCTTCACGGGGAAGACCAAGGT
>JBKOUH010000040.1:0-6729 GCA_046723285.1 Pseudomonadota bacterium | reverse complement strand
CGTCGGAGGTGCCGCCGGTGGTCGAAAGCTCGGGCACGCGGTTCGTCTCCGCCTTGACGCAGTCGGAGACGAGCGACGAGAGTGGGCCGGGCGCAGTGAAGAACGATTCGCCGCTCACCTTGATGTCGAGCGCGTAGCTGCCGCCGGGGCCGATCTCGGCCATCGCGCGGTCGAATTTCTCCCGCAGCCACGCGGCGATCGTCTTCGAGCTGTGCTTGTCGCTGAAGCGGATGTTGAACACGCCCCTGGCCGCGGCCGGGATCACGTTGTTGGCCGGGTTGCCGATGTCGATCGTCGTGACTTGCAGCGTCGTCGGCTGGAAATGGGCCGAGCCCTCGTCGAGCTTCTCGCGCACGATGGCGTCGAGCATTCGCACGAGCCGGTGCGCGGGATTGTCGGCGAGGTGCGGATACGCGGTGTGGCCCTGCACGCCGGTGACGGTCAAATACCCCGTCATCGAGCCGCGCCGCCCGATCTTGATCATGTCGCCGAGCTTCTCGGGGTTGGTGGGCTCGCCGACCACGCACATGTCGGGGATCTCGCCGTTCTCTTCCATCCAGCGCAGCACCTTGGCGGTGCCGTTGACGGCGTCGCCCTCCTCGTCGCCGGTGATGAGAAGGCTGATCGAGCCATTGAACCGTTGGCCCTTCGCGCCGAGGAAGGCGCCGGCCGCCGATACGAACGCGGCGATGGCGCCCTTCATGTCGGCGGCGCCGCGGCCCCAGAGCTGGCCGTCTTTCACCTCGCCGGCGAACGGATCGAGCGACCATTTCGCCGTGTCGCCGGGCGGCACCACGTCGGTGTGGCCGGCGAAGCAGAAATGCGGTTTCCCGCGGCCGAGGCGGGCATAGAGATTGTCGATGCGTGCATCGGGGCCGCTGTCGCCGCTGCCGAACGGCAGCCGATGGCAGGCGAAGCCCATCCGTTTCAGCGCCGCCTCGAGCACGTCGAGCACGCCTGCGTCGCGCGGTGTCACGCTCGGCCGCCGGATCATGTCGCGGGCGAGGGCGAGGAGGTCGATGGGTGCCGGTGCGTCCATCACGGCAGCGGGCCGCCTTCCGCCGGCGTTTTCAAGAAGCGCCTGTCGTCGGGCGCGATGTGGGCCCAGGGCACCTGGTCGCACACGTAAGTGTGCGCGCGCGGCGCGATCGACTTGGGATCGTCGAGCGTGCCGGCGAGAAGGTGGAGCTCTCCTGGCCAGCGCACGCCGGCGAAGCAGAGCGGCGTGCCGCACGTGGCGCAGAAGCCGCGCTCGACGCCGGGCGACGAGGCGTATTGCTTTGGCGCGCCTCTCACCCATTTGACGGCCGTCGTCTCGTAGCCGAGCCAAGTCGCGTATCCCGCGCCGGTCTGCTTGCGGCAATCGGCGCAATGGCAATGCGCGACCCATTTCGGCTTGCCGGTGGCCGCATAGCGCACGGCGCCGCAGCGGCAGCCGCCGGAACGCGTTTGATCGGAATCAGTCATGAGGGCGTCTCGCGCATTCTCGCCGGATTCTACCCGATTCGCACCGCCGGTCACACCAGCGCTTCGCCCGCGAGCACGGGCACACAAGCGCCGCCGACCGTGGCGCGAATGCCATCGGCCCCGCGCCGCGCCTCGATGCGCAAGAGGCTCGGGCGGCCCATCTCGACTCCCTGCTCGATTTCGAAGCGCGCGCTTTGATCCTGCGTGAACGACAGCAGCAGCGCGGCGAGCGGCGCCGCGGCGCTGCCGGTGGCGGGGTCCTCCCACGTGCCGGCCAGCGGCGCGAACATGCGCGCGCGAATGCGGGGTGCGCCGCGGACATAGAGATAGAGCGAGAGGCGGCCGGCAAGCTCGGGCCAGCGCGAAGCCGCATCGCGGAACGCGGCGATGCTGGGCGTGGCGCGTGCCAGCGCCGCGGCGGAAATCTCGGCGACGACGAACGGCATCCCGACCGTTGCCACCATTGGCGGATGCGCGGCGGTGAGCACGTCGGCCGGCGCCAGCCCCGCGCAGGCCGCCACCGCCTCGGCCGTGAGCTTCAGGCCGAGCGAGAGCGGCTGCGGCGCCGCGATCGTCGTGCCCTTGAGCACGCCGGCCGCATCGCGCTCGACCTTCACTTCGACGAGTCCCGCCTTCTCCTCGAAGCGCAGCACGCCGTCCTTGTCGCGGCCCTGCTGCGCCAGCACGAAGCCGGTGCCGACATTGGGATGGCCGGCGAAGGCCATTTCGTGCGTGCGATTGAAGATGCGGACGCGCGCCGTGTTGGCAGGATCGCTCGGCGGCAGCACGAACGTCGTCTCGCTCAAATTGAACTCGGCGGCGAGCGATTGCATCTCGGCGTCGCTCATGCCGCGCGCGTCGGGAAAGACCGCGAGCGGGTTGCCGCCGAAGCGCCGCTCGGTGAAGACGTCGACGGTGACGAAGGCGTGGCGTTTCATCCGGCCGCTCATCCGTGGCGTTCGCGGCGGATGATATTCGTTCGGCCGGTGCCGGACCTAGCGCGCGTCGCGCGATTGACTCGACACATCGCGCGCGGCCGGCGCGGCGGGATTAGTCGCGCAGCAGCTCGTTGATGGAGGTCTTGGACCGCGTCTTCTCGTCGACGCGCTTCACGATCACGGCGCAATAGAGCGTGGGCCCGCCTTTGGGATCGGGGAGGCCGCCGGGAACGACGACCGAATAGGCCGGAACGCGGCCCATATGCACCTTGCCGGTCGCGCGCTCGACGATCTTCGTGGAGGCGCCGATATAGACGCCCATCGACAGCACCGAGCCTTCCTCGACGACGACACCCTCCGCCACTTCGGCGCGCGCGCCGACGAAGCAATTGTCCTCGATGATCACGGGGCCGGCCTGCACCGGCTCGAGCACGCCGCCGATGCCCGCACCCCCGGAAATGTGGCAGTTCTTGCCGATCTGCGCGCACGAGCCGATCGTGGCCCAGGTGTCGACCATGGTGCCCGTGTCGACATAGGCGCCAACATTGACGAAGCTCGGCATCAAGACGACGCCGGGCGCGATGAAGGCCGAGCGGCGCACGATGGCGCCCGGCACCGCGCGGAAGCCCGCCGCCTTGAAGCGGTTGTCGCCCCAGCCCTGGAATTTCGACGGCACCTTGTCCCACCAATGCGCGCCGCCGGGCCCCCCCGGGATCGCGGTCATGTCGTTCAGCCGGAACGAGATCAGCACCGCCTTCTTGGCCCATTGATTGACGTGCCACTGGCCGGGGCCGCGCTTCTCGGCCGCGCGCAGCAGCCCCGAATCGAGCGCCTCGAGCGTCGCCTCGACCGCGTCGCGCACCTCGCCCTTGGTGTTCGCGTTGAGCTGGTCGCGCTTCTCCCAAGCGTCGTCAATGGCCTTAGCGAGCGCGGCGTGATCCATGAGGAGGTTCCGAAATCCGTGGTGAGCGGGCGCCGCGCTGTCTATCGCCTCGCGCTAAAGCGGGCAACCCTTGCGCGCCGCGATCACGGCTTCGAGCCAGCCGGCGAGATCGCGCGTCCTGTGGTGCACGTGTTCGCCCTCGTGGCCTTCCATGCTGAACGCGTTGTCGGTCTCGACCAGGACGCAGGTCATGCCGCGCGCGTGCGCGGGGGCGAGATTGCGCGCCATGTCTTCGAACAGCGCGGCGGCTTTGGCGATCACGCCGTGGCGTTCGAGGAAGCGGTCGTAGAATGCATCGTGCGGCTTCGGGTCGAACTCGGCCGCGATGATGTCGAAAATGCCATCGAAACGGTGCGTGACGCCAAGGCGCTCCAGCACCTTTTCCGAATGCGCGACCGAGGCGTTGGTAAATACGTATTTCGGCCCCGGCAGCGCGGCAAGGGCCGCATCGAGCCGCGGATCGGCCTGGACCGGGCTGTGGTCGATCAAGTGCACGAAGTCGAGGAATTCGATGGGATTGACGCCGTATTCGGTCATCAATCCCTTCATCGTCGTGCCGTAGCCGCGGAAATAGGATTTCTGCAGCCAGCGCGCCTGCTCGTACGGGATGTTGAAGCGGTTGGCGATGTATTGGCCGATGCGCACGTCGACCTGTTTGAAGAGGTCGCAATGGGCCGGATAGAGCGTGTTGTCGAGGTCGAACACCCACGCCTCGACATGCTCGAGCGCCGGCGCCGGTATCGCGGAAACGGGTGCGTTTAGGACGGTCGCGGTCACGCGTTCAATCTAGTGCGCCGACGGCTGGTTTGCATCCGCTTAGCTGCGCTTGAACAGCGTACCGACGCCGCGCTGGGTGAAGATTTCGAGCAGCATCACGTGCGGGATTTTGCCGTCGAGGATGACGGCGCCGCCGACGCCGCCCAGGACCGCCTCGACGCAGGTCTCGACCTTGGGGATCATGCCGCCGCTGATCGTGCCGTCGGCGATGAAGGCCTTGGCCTGCTCGGGCGTCAGCTCGTTGATGAGCTGCTTGTTCTTGTCCATCACGCCGGGCACGTCCGTGAGCAGGAAGAAGCGCGCGGCCTCGATCGCGATGGCGACGGCGCCCGCCGCCGTGTCGGCGTTGATGTTGAACGTCTCGCCATTCGGCCCGAAGCCGATCGGCGCCACCACCGGGATCACGTCCGACGAGATCAGGCGGTAGAGAATCCCGGGATCGACCCGGTCGGGCTCGCCGACGAAGCCCAAATCGAGCGCCTTCTCGATGTGCGATTCGGGGTCCTTGATCGTGCGCGTGATCTTCTTGGCGCGGATGAGATTCCCGTCCTTGCCCGAGAGGCCGACCGCGGTGCCGCCGGCGCGGCTGATCGCCTGGACGAGATGCTTGTTGATCGAGCCGGCCAGGACCATTTCGACGATCTCGACCGTCTCGGCGTCGGTGACGCGGAGGCCGCGCACGTATTCGCTCTTGATCTTGAGCCGGTCGAGCATCTGGTTGATCTGCGGGCCGCCGCCGTGGACGACGACCGGGTTGATGCCGGCCTGCTTCAGCAGCACCACGTCCTGCGCGAAGCTCGAGGCGGATTTCTCGTCGCCCATGGCGTGGCCGCCATATTTGATGACGAACGACTCGCCGTCGTAGCGGCGGAGATAGGGCAGCGCCTCGATCAGCGTGCGCGCGGTGCGCAGCCAGTGCTTGGTCTCGGCGAAATCGATCTCGGCCATGGTTCAGGGAGCGAAGGTCAAAGGACAGTGGTCAGATAGCAGATGACGAAAGGTCTGTCTCCGTCCTCTGTCTTTCCTCAACCGCCTTTTGATCTCGCCGTCTTCGCGAGCGCAACGAGGATATCGCGCGCTTCGCCCGGCGTCGCGATGCGGCGCTCGAAGTCGAGGCGGGCCGTTCGGTTGTCCGCGCGGAGATCGCAGCCGGCCGGATCGATGCCGGTCATGCGCCACGCCGCGGCGGATTGCCCGAGGAGGCGTGTCGCGTAGAGGCCGACGGCTTCGCCGTGATCGCCGTTCATATGGGCCACGATGCCTTCTTCGGCCTCGGCCAGCGCCTCGGCGCCGGCGACATCGAGCAGCACGTCACGCACCGCGAGCGTGCGCGCGCGGGCAAAGCCGCCGACAAGGTGAACATCGGTAACCGCGCCGACATGGATCTTGAAATCGGGAAGTCCGGCATAGAGTTCCGCCTTGGGATGGCGGCGGAGATAGCGCGCGCGGTCGAACGGCGCGTCGGAGCGTTCGCCGCGGCCGCTCAGCGTCACGCGCGCGCTGTCCATGGGATCGCCTTCCGCCTTGGGCGGCTCCGCGATCAGCATCGAGAACCGCGGGTCGCGCGCGAGGTTGCGCGTATGTGCCGCCAGGCCGGAGAAAAAGAAGATCGGCGCCCCGTCGAGGCGCGTGGCATAGCCGACGAAGGACGCATAGGGCGCGCCGTCCGCACCGACGGTTGCCAGTGTGGCGGTCAGCCCCGTGCGCAGCAATCGGCGCGCGGCGACGATGTGCTCGGGATCGGGGGCGGCTTGGCGCGCGGGCTCGCTCATGCGCGGAAATCTGCCACGCGCGCCTCTATTCGTCATCCTGAGCCTCTCGGGATGACGCGGTGACTGGCCTCAGTCCTCGAGCCGGAAGCGGATGGGGACAGTGGCGGTGCCGGGAATGGGCACGCCGGCGCGGCGCGCGGGCTCGAAGCGCCAGCGGCGCACCGCGTCGACCGCGGCGGCGTCGAGCAGGCCGTGGCCGCTGCTCTGGCTGATGCGCACGCTCTCGGCGCGTCCGTCGGCCGCGACGGCGATGCTCAGCAGCACGACGCCTTCCCAGCCCTGCTCGCGCGCGGTTTCGGGATAGCGCGGGATCGGATTGGCGGCGCTGCCGAAGCCGTAGCGCGGCGGCGATGTGCCAGTGTTCGGCCCCGATGCCGGCGCCGCATCGGCGGCGACGATGGGTGCCGCGGCGGTTTGCCGGCGCGCCGGCTGGCCGGCCTCGCTCGAGCGCGTCGACGATTGCGCGAGGCGCGGCGTCTTCGCCGGCGGTGGCGGGATGCGCGCCGGCCGCCGCAGCGCGACTTTAACAATCCGCCGCTCGGCGACGATTTCGGGCACCGCCGGTTTCGCCGTGTCGGCTGTCGGCGTCGGGCGAACCGGCGGAACCGGCTCCGGCCGCGGCAAGTCCTTTGCAAAGCGCGGCGCGTCTTTCGCGCGCTCGGGTGCCGGCGGCTTCGGCGTCTCCGCCAGCGGCGGCGTGGTTGGCGCTGGCGCGCGCACCGCACGCGGCGCCTCGGGCGCTTCGACCGCAGTCGGCGTGGGCGCGGTCTCGGGCTTGGCGGCTTCAGACGCGCGGGCCGGTTCGCCGAGGGCGGCCTGCGCGGTGCTGGAC
>JBKOUH010000294.1:0-4286 GCA_046723285.1 Pseudomonadota bacterium | reverse complement strand
GTGTTGCGTTGCGCGCCGCCGGTTCCGGTTGCAGGCCGCTCCGTGGCCCGCAGCCGCGCCCGGACGCGCGCGACGTTCGAAAGGCTATTCATCCTTGGGTATTCCCCCTTGGAGATTGGACCCCCTCAAATTCGCGGACTTAATAACGGTGGAACGGGCCTCCGGTTCCGGCCACCAATACGGGCTTATACGTTAGGATTGTGTTGCGCATCGCCGTTCGAAAGGCGCGCCGCGCCAGGAACGAAATCCGCGCCGTCAGTAGACGGCCCGGACTTCCGTGACCTCGGGAATGTAATGGCGCAGCATGTTCTCGATGCCGGCCTTCAGCGTCGCGGTCGAGCTCGGGCAGCCCGAGCACGATCCCTTCATCGTGAGATAGACGACGCCTTTTTCGAATCCGTGGAACTGAATGTCGCCGCCGTCCATCGCGACGGCGGGGCGGACGCGCGTGTCGAGCAGCTCCTTGATCTGGCTCACCACCGGCCCGTCTTCCTCGCTCGCCTGATTGGAATTGTCGGTATGCTGGTTCACCACCGGACGATTGGCGGTGAAATGCTCCATGATCGCGCCCAAAATCGCGGGCTTCATGACCGGCCAATCGGCGTCAGGACGCTTCGTGACCGTGATGAAATCGGGGCCGAGGAACACGCCGCCGACGCCGTCGATGCCGAACAGCGTCTCGGCGAGCGGCGATTTTCCTTCGGCGGCATCCGTTGTCGGGAAATCGGCCGTGCCCGCACCGAGCACCGAGCGCCCGGGAAGGAACTTGAGCGTCAGCGGGTTCGGCGTCTCTTCCGTCTGGATGAACATGAGGCGCTCCTGCCAAATCGCGAAATACACCAGATCCGGCGGCTTGCACCGCGGGCCAACGCAGAATAAGTGGCGATGGATTGGGCCCAGGTCAAGCTTGGTGTGGCAAACGGTTACTTAAGGCCGTGGCGCGAATTTCGAAAAAACAACAACATAGCATCGCCGATTGGATCCAATCGGAAGGCCGGCGGTTGACCGACGCCAAGGCGTTTTTCGACGGACTCAACGCCGCGTTCCGCCGCGGCGGCGTTCCCGTCGACCGCGCTCTCTTCAGCCTGCTCGTGATTCACCCGCAGGCCGCCGCGACCGGGTTCGAATGGCGCGTCGATCAGCCGACGGTCGAGATCATGCGCGAGCGATCGATCCGCACCGCCAACGTTTATCTCCGCTCGCCGATCAAGCGCATTCACGACGGCACCGATCTTCTCCATGCGCGGCTCACCGGCACGCACGCCTCACGCGAGTTCCCCTTCTTCGACGAGCTGCGCGCCGACGGCTTCACCGACTACGCCGCCTTCGCCGTGGAATTCGGCAACGGCGAGCGCAACGCGCTGACCTTGACCACGCGCCGTCCGCGCGGTTTCACCGCCGCGCACATCGAGCTCGTGCAATCCGTGCTGCCGCTGGTGGCGATGGTGTTCGAGATCCATTGGGGCCGGCGCATCGCCGAGGCCGTGCTCGACACCTATGTCGGCCACCTCGCGAGCCGGCGCATCCTGAACGGCGCGATCAGCCGCGGCGCGGGCGAGCGCATCGACGCCGTGATCTGGTTCGCGGACATGCGGAGCTTCACGGCGCTCTCCGATCTTCGCCCCACCGACGAAGTCATCGCGACGCTCAACCAATTCTTCGACGCCCTCGCCGGCGCCATCGAGAGCCATGGCGGGCAGATCCTGAAATTCATGGGCGACGGCGTGCTCGCGATCTTCCCGGTCGAGGACGTGGCGTTTCGCCACTACGCCTGCCGCCAGGCGCTCGAGGCCGCGATCGCCGCGCACGCTGCGATCGACACGCTGAATGTCGAGCGGGCGGCAGCGGGCTCCTCGATCCTGCGCTTCAACGTGGCGCTGCATGTGGGCGTCGTCGTCTACGGCAACATCGGATCGGCGGCGCGCCTTGATTTCACTTGCATCGGCCCCGCGGTGAACTTGACCGTCCGGATCGAGGCGCTGGCCGCCAAGCTCGGGGCGCCGGTGGTGATGTCGGCCGCCTTCGCCGCGATGGTGCGCGAGGGCCGCGCCGTGGTCTCGCTCGGCAAGCATCCGGTCAAGGGCCTGATGGCGGCGCCCGAGGTTTTCACGTTGGCCGAATTCGCGCCCGCCCCTGCGCTCGTCTCGAGTGCGCCCAAGACCGCAGCGGCCTGATGTTTCGAGCGCATAGGCGATGAATTCCCCTCACCCGCGCTTGAATACGCTTGGCTGGCGCGCGCCCGCCGCTGTTCCTATAGAGTGCGCCAACGGCTGAATTGGCAGGCGCGATGGACCGGGCGGGCGTGACTTCGGCGGGTGAGGCGGCCGAGCGCGTGACGTTCGGCGCGGCGTTTCGCGTTTGGCTGAAAATCGGCCTCTTGAGCTTCGGCGGCCCCGCCGGCCAAATCGCGCTGATGCACCGCATCCTCGTCGACGAGAAGAAATGGATCGGCGAGGCGCGCTTCCTGCACGCGCTCAACTACTGCATGGTGCTGCCCGGCCCCGAGGCGACGCAGCTCGCCACCTATATCGGCTGGATGCTGCACCGGACCCCGGGCGGGCTCGCGGCCGGGCTTCTCTTCGTCTTGCCCGGCACCGTCGTGATTCTGGCGCTCAGCACGATATACGCCGGCTTCCAGAAAGTGGCCGTGGTCGAGGCGCTGTTCTTCGGCATCAAGGCCGCCGTGCTCGCGGTCGTGGTGGAGGCGCTGCTGCGCATCGCGCGGCGCGCGCTCAAGAACTCCTGGATGTATGGGCTCGCGGCCGCGGCGTTTGTTTGCATCTTCTTCCTCGACATACCGTTCCCGATCATCGTGATTGGCGCGGGCCTTGTCGGCTATTTTGGCGGACACGTGCGGCCCGATCGCTTCATCGTCGTGAAGCCGCACGGCGCCGCGGCAGCGGAGGCGCCGCGTGCGGCGGAGGTGGCGCACGATGCTCGGCCGCCGGTGCGCCTGGCGGCGAGCGCCGCCACCGCCTGCCTCTGGCTCGCGATTTGGCTCGCGCCGGTGACGCTCCTGTGGGCGGCACTCGGCTGGAGCAATCCGTTCACCGAGATCGGCAAATTCTTCAGCGCCATGGCGGTCGTGACCTTCGGCGGCGCCTATGCGGTCCTCGCCTACGTCGCGCAAGAAGCGGTCACGACCTATCACTGGCTCAGCGCCGGCGAAATGCTCGACGGGCTCGGCCTCGCCGAGACGACGCCGGGTCCGCTGATCCTCGTGCTCCAGTACGTCGGCTATCTCGCCGGCTTTCGCCAATCGCTCGGGCTCAATCCCTATCTCGCCGGCACGCTCGGCGCGGCGCTCACCGTGTGGGTCACGTTCGTGCCCTCGTTCCTGATGATCTTCGTGGGTGCGCCCTATGTCGAGCGCACGCGCGGCATGCAGGGCTTCTCGGCGGCGCTTTCGGGCATCACGGCCGCGGTGGTCGGCGTCATCCTCAACCTCACGGTCTGGTTCGCGCTCCACGTCTTGTTCGCGAAGATCGACACGCTGCACTGGCACGGCCTCCGCCTCTACGTGCCCGAGCTCGGCAGCCTCGACTGGGTCTCGCTCGCCCTGGCGGCCGCCTCGATCGTCGCCATGCTGCGCTTCAAGGTCGGCATGCTGACGACGCTGGCCGCCGCGGCGGCGCTCGGCGCCGTATACCACCTCGCCCTGCGCTGATCGGCCGCTTGACAGACGCGGCGCTCAGGACGAAGATTTCAGAAATTACTGAAATCCTCTAATTCGGCGGACAAAGGATCCCTCGATGCGGCTGACGCCGGCCATGGAGCGCTATGTCCTCCACTGGGGCGAGATGGGCGCGCGCTGGGGCGTCAACCGCTCGGTGGCGCAGATCCACGCGCTCCTCTACCTGGCGCCGCACCCGCTCACCGCCGAGGAGATCGCCGACACGCTCGCGATCGCGCGTTCCAACGTCAGCATGAGCTTGAAGGAGCTGCTCGCCTGGGGCCTCGTGCAGCGGACGCCCGTGCGCGGCGACCGGCGCGACCACTTCGAGGCGCTGCGCGACAATTGGGAGATCCTGACCCGCATCGTCGAGGAGCGGAAGAAGCGCGAGATCGATCCGACGCTCAGCATCCTGCGCGCCTGCGCGATGGAGGCGGCGTCCGACGGCCAGACCGCGCGCGAAACCAAGGAGCGCATCGAGGGCTTGCTCGAATTCCTGGAGACGCTCTCGAGCTGGTACGAGCAGGTGAAGGGCCTGCCGCGGCCGGTTCTGGTCGGGCTCATGAAAATGGGCGGTCGCGTCGCGCGCTTCGTGCCACGCGCCGGCAAGCGC
>JBKOUH010000360.1:0-1590 GCA_046723285.1 Pseudomonadota bacterium | reverse complement strand
GCTTCGGGCGAATTGGCCCTTGGCCAATTTGCCGTAAGCTCGCCCCTTTGGCGAGCGTCGTGCGCGGCGGGAACCGTGCAGGCCGAGGTCACGCAGAGAACGAGCGCTTGTCGCATCGCCAGCGCACCGTCAAAGCCGCCGTGCGGCGCGATCGGGCCACGACCGGCGCGATATGATGTCAAGCCGCGCCGCGCCGAACAAGGGCGCGCGGTGCGCGATAGCATTGCCGCCGCCCTGTTGAAGACGGGGAAGGAGCTTGCCGGCACATTGCTGGCGGCGAATCGCTTCGCCTATCCTCGCACCGCAGCCCGGGAACGGGCGGGAAAGCCGTCGACCATGAACAAGATCGAGACCGAGCGCCCGGGCGCCAATCCCGGCGTGCTGCCATACCAGGAGCTGCGCGACCTGGCCGGGCGCGCGATCCGGCCGGCGCAGCCTTTGACCGACGCGCAGCTTCAGCCGGCGAGCCTCGACCTCCGCCTCGGCACGCGCGCCTATCGCGTGCGCGCGAGCTTCCTGCCCGGCCCCGAGGCGACGGTCGAGAGCAAGATCGCGAAATACGGCCTCTACGATTTCGATCTCAGCGAAGGCGCCGTGCTCGAGCGCGGCTGCGTCTACATCGTGCCGCTCCTGGAGTCGCTCGACCTGCCGCAGAGCCTCTCGGGCACGGCCAACCCCAAGAGCTCGACCGGGCGGCTCGACATCTTCACGCGCCTCATCGCCGATCGCAGCTCCGAATTCGACCGCGTGCGCGCCGGCTATGCCGGGCCGCTCTATGCCGAGATCTCGCCGCGCACGTTCAGCGTCCGCGTCCGCACCGGCACGCGGCTCTCGCAGCTGCGGCTTCGCCGCGGGCGCACCGCCACCAGCAACGCCGATCTCCGCCGCCTCCACGCGCGCGACCCGTTGGTGGAGCAGACCGGTTCCGCGCCGGCCAACATCGAGCGCGGACGGTTGAGCGTCAGCATCGATCTCGCCGGCCATCCGGCCACCGGCCTCGTCGGCTTCAAGGCCAAGCGCGACGCCGGCGTGATCGATTACGAGCGCATCCGCCACTACGACCCGTTCGATTACTGGGAACCGATCTACGCGCGTCAGCACGATTTCATCGTGCTGAACCTCGACGATTTCTACATCCTCGCCTCGAAGGAGGCCGTGAGCGTGCCGCCCGAATACGCGGCCGAGATGGTGCCCTACGACACCGAGGTGGGCGAATTCCGCGTTCATTACGCCGGCTTCTTCGATCCCGGCTTCGGCCACCGCGAGCAGGGCGGCAGCGGCAGCCGCGCCGTGCTCGAAGTGCGCCCGCACGAAGTGCCGTTCATGCTCGAAGACGGCCAGTTGGTGGGGCGCCTCGCCTATGAGCGCCTCGCCGCGCTGCCCGAGCGCCTCTACGGCACCGGCATCGGCTCCACCTACCAGGCGCAGGGGCTGCGCTTGAGCAAGCATTTCAAGGAGCCGGTGGGGCTCTGATGCGCGCACTTCCACCCACCCGTCATCCCGACCGAAGCGAGCCGCCTTCGGCTCGCGAAGTGGAGGGATCGCGATGCAGCGGCCACGCGATCCCTCCGCTTCGCGGCCGCGCAAGGG
>JBKOUH010000101.1:0-7202 GCA_046723285.1 Pseudomonadota bacterium | reverse complement strand
GGTTGGTCCCGTCGCGCTGCATGTCGTCGGCGCTCACCTGGTTTTCGAGGAACATGATCTTCCGCCACGGCTGGCTGAAGGGCGACGCGGCCGACGGCTGATCGTCGTCGATCGGAATAACGGCGGCTACAATGCGGTAACCCTTGGCCATAATAAACTCGCTTTCCTGCAACTCTATATACGCTGCCGACGATCCCCGCGTTACGTATTAGTAACGCTGTTGAATTTGACCCTATTGAGGCGCTGCAGCAAGGCCCGAAGAGCGTTAACGGCCGAGCGGCGTGCTGCGCATTTGTTAACGCTCGCGGCCGCTCAGCGGTTCCGCGTCGGACTTGCGCGGCGCGAGGATAGGCCGTCGAGCACCGCATCGGCGATCCAGCGTGCGGTACCGTGCGGCAGCGGCGTCGCGCGCCGATGCGCGCGCAAGGCGAACGCGTTGGCCACGGCGAGCGTCGCGAACGCGGCCTGCGCCGGATTGCAGTCGGCGCGGAAGCTGCCGCGCGCGGCGCCGGCGCGGAAGAGGTGCTCGAACAGGCGCTCGTAGCGGCACGCGGTATCGGCCAGGAGGCGCCCGGCCGGGCCCGCCACGTGCCGGCGCTCGCGCAGGAACGTCAGGCAATAGTCGCGCCGCCCGCCGAGCCACTCCATGTGGAACGCGATCGCGCGGCGGAGCTGCTCGGCGGGATCGCCGTCGCGGCCGCCGAGTTGGGCCACGATCTCCATCAGGCCGCCCACCATCTCCTCGGTGCTGAGCTGGCAGACGAGCTCGAGCGCGCGCTGCTTCGAGGGGATGTAATAGTAGAGGCTGCCCTGCTTGAGGCCGAGCCGCTTGGCGATGGCGCCGGTCGAGGCGCCCAAGAAGCCGCGCTCGGCGAATTCGGCCGCCGCGGCGTCGAGCACGGCCTTCCAGCGCGTCTCGCGCCTGGCGGGGGGCTTGCGCGATCCGGCGCGCGCCATGACGCGGCCCCGGCGCCGGCCCTACTTCTCGCCCGACAACCGCGCCTTCAGGCGGTCGACCACGTGCTTCGGGACGAAGCTGGTCACGTCGCCGCCCAAGCGCGCGATCTCCTTGACCAGGCGCGAGGCGATGAAATGCTGCTGCTCCGAGGCCATCAGGAACACGGTCTCGACGCGCGGATTCAAGCGCGCGTTCATGCCGGCCATCTGGAACTCGTACTCGAAATCGGACACGGCGCGCAGGCCGCGCACGATCATGCCGGCGCCGCACTCCTCGACGAAGTGCATCAGGAGGTTCTTGAACGGCCGCGATTCGGCGACCGGCCCGTTCTTGGCGGCGCCGTTGATTTGCCTGAGCGTCTCGTCCACCAGCTCGACGCGCTCCTTCAAGTCGAAGAGCGGGTCTTTGCCGATATTGATGGCGACGCCGATGATGAGCTTGTCGCAGATGCGCAGCGCACGGCGGATGATGTCGACATGCCCGTTGGTGATCGGGTCGAAAGTCCCCGGATAAACGCCGATCCGTTCCATGGTTTTTCCCGCCTCATCTCCCCGCGCCGGGTCCTAGCGCGGGTTACGCTGCATTGCAACACGCTCACCCGCGCGGCCGAGCGCCCTCAGCGGCCCACATAGCGGCGGAAGCCGAGATCGTGGCTCCAGATGCGCCGGTCGGCCGCGCGGATGTAGGGCGCGAGCTTCTCGTTGCGCGCGATCACGGCGGCCGCATCGGCGCGGAAGCCGGCCATCGCCGCGTCGACCTCGGCGCGCAGTGCCGCCTCGTCGACGGTCTTGATGACGCGGTCTTCCATCACGACGGCGCCGTCGACGATGACGGTTTCGACGCCGCGCCCGCTTTCGCCGTAGACGAGCTGGCGCGGCACGCTGTTGAGCGGCACGAAGGCCGGATCGGCGAGATCGAGGATCGCGAGATCGGCCTTCTTGCCGACGGCGATATGGCCGATCTCGTCGGCGAGGCCGGTGCGGCGCGCGCCGCCTTCGGTCGCCGCCCGGATCGCGTCGAACGCATCGGGCGGGCCGGCCTCGGGGTCGCTGACCGCCGCCAACAGGCACATCGCCTTCATCGCCTGGAACATATTCTGCGCGTCGGTGCAGCTGCAATTGTCGCAGCCGAGCGCGAGATCGACGCCGGCCGCGATCAGATCGCGGATCGGAGCGACGCCGTTCTTGTTCTTGAGATTGCTGACCGGATTGAGGATCAGGCCCGTCCCCGCGTCAGCGATCAGCGCGATCTCGTCCGGCGCGAGCCACACGCCGTGCGCGAGCCCGAGGCGCGGGCCGAGCAGCCCCACCTCTTTGAGCAGGCGGATCAACGAGCCTTGGCTGGCGCCGAAATTGAGCCGCGCGTTCACCGCCTCCGCTTTCGAGATGTAGAGATGCGTGAAGACCGGGAGGGTGTGGCGCTCGGCGAGCGCGGCCAGGCGCTCGAGCATCGTCCGTGAGCAGCGTTCGGGACTCGAGGGCGCCAGCGCCCAGGTGATGCGCGGATGCCGGCCCATGCGCGCAGCAAGCTCGGCCGCGACGCGGGCCACGAGATCGGGCCCAGGCCCGCCGCCGCCCAGCATCGATTGCAGCTCGGCCGGGATCGTCTCGCGCCAATAGGGCACCGTGTCGAGCGGACCGGTGTCGGCCACCTGCAGCGCCAGCACCGTGCGCAGCCCCGACTCGGCGTACGCGTCAACAACGGCGTCCACCTGCTCGCCGCTCATCGGGAACAGCGTCACCATGTCCTGGATGGTCGTGATGCCGCCGCGGATGCATTCGACGGCACCCAACAGCGTGCGCGCGCGAATCTCGGCCGGGCTGCGCGGCGGGTAGTTGCGCGGCAGCGCGTTCAGCACCCACTGCTCGAGCGGCTGCGGCTCGAAATAACCTTTGAGGAAAACGTCGTGCGAGTGGTAGTGCGCGTTGACGAAGCCGGGGATGACGAGCTTGCCGCGCGCATCGATCACGCGCGCGCCCTCGGCTTCGAGGCCGCGCCCGATCGCGGCGACGCGGCCGCCATCGATGCGGAGATCGGCGATGGCGGGCAGATGCGGATCGGCGCCCTGGCCGAGCACGCGCCCGCCGGCGATCAGGAGGCGCGCGGTCGCGGTCAAGACCGGCCTCGCATCGGCTGCACGTCAAAAAGGACGAGCGCCCCGGCCCGAATTCGGACCGGAGCGCCGCCGTCCTGCCTCCCCCACCAATTACGTGCGTTTGTCGGCCGGGCACTTCTCCCAATAGGAGTCCTTGGCGTTCTCGATGACGACGCCGCGGTTGACGATCGCGGGCTTGCCGTCGCTGCCCCTGATCACTTCAACCTTGTAGAAATTCTGAATCGGGAAGCCGTTGACGTTGTACTTATACGGACCGCGCGGGGTGGGATAGGTCACCTTGCGCATCGACTTCATCAGCGCCGTGATGTCGCCGACCTTGCCCCCCTGCGCCCGCAGGGCGGCCGCGATGAGGCGCGGCGCGTCGTAGGCCTGCTCGGCGAAGTTCGACGGCATTTGGCCGAACTTGGCGACGTAGTCCTTGACGAATTTCTCGTTCACCGGATTCTTGAGATCGTGGACCCACTGGATCGTCTCGACCGCGCCGATGCCGGCGTCGCCGATGGCGGGCAGCGTGACGCCGTCGATCGTGTGGATCGTGTAGAGCTTGATCTCCTTGCCGAGGCCGGAGCTCGCCCACTGCTTGACGAAGGCCGGGCCCATCGCGCCGGGCGCGAAGACGAAGACGGCGGCGGGCTTGGCCGCGCGCACCTTCGAAAGCTCGGCCTGGTAGTCGGTCTCGCCGAGCTTGAACAGCTCGGTCGAGATGATCTTGACGCCCTTCAGCGTGCGCGTGACGCCCGAGATGAGATCCTTGCCGCCCTGGTAGTTGGGCGCGAGGAGGACGATCGACGCCACCTTGTCCTTGGTGATGAGCGTGCCGAGCGCCTCGGACGGCTGATCGCCCTGCCACGAGGTCGAGATGAACAGCGGGTTGCAGAGCGGGCCCGCGATCAGCGAGGTGCCGGCATTGGTGCCGATGAGGCCGATATTCGCCTCCATCGCGATCTTCTGCACCGGCACCAGGATGTTCGACCAGATGACGCCGGCGATGATCTGCACCTTGTCTTGCTGAATGAACTTCTGCGCCGCGGCGATGCCGACGTCGGGCTTGGCCTGGTCGTCGGCCTCGAAGATGCGCGTGACGACGCCGCCGAGCTTGTCGCCGTCCTTCATCCAGCCCTCGTGCTCGAGCCCGAGATGCCAGCCGTTCACCTGATGCTTGCCGATGACGGCGCCGCCGCCGCTCATCGTGTTCATGAAGCCGATGCGCAGCTCCTGCGCAGAGCCGCTTCCCGGCGCCGCGGCGCAAGCCAGCGCCGCCACGGCCGATAGCCACAACATCTTCCCGTTCATGCCAAACTCTCCCTCGCCTGGTTGCCGTCCCGGCGGCTTAGCCGCCGGGCGGCAGCCTAGCTCATTTCCGCAAAGTTTTAACGCTGATCTTTTGGCTGCGCTTTTCGAGGTCCTCGCGCGAATCGAGGTTGTTGAAGCTCGGCACCACGCCCTTGACCATGTGGCGGAGGTTCTCGTGGCCGTTCGGATCCTCGGACAGCATCGCGCGCCGATAGCAGAGCTCGGGGAAGTCGTGGATGGCCATCTGCAAGGCGGCGTCCTTCGAGGTGCAGACATGCGCGTGGTTGACCCAGGCCGGCGAGATCGTCACGTCCCCAGCCTTCCAGTAGACGCGCGTTTCCTCGCGGTCGATGCCCTCGTCGTCGTTGGCCGTGTAGCCCTCGCCTTCGATCCAATAGTAGATGGCCACGTAGTTGTGGCGGTGGAACGCGAGCTTCTCGCCGGGCAGGATCGGCTGGAACGAGATGCTGATGCCGGGCGAGAGGCCGGCCGAGCCCACGAGATCGTTGTGCATGAGCGTGACGCCGCGGCGCTGGTCGTCGTGGCGCCGGTTCTCGCGCGTGAAATGGCCCATCGCCCTCCGGATATCGTCGCCCGACCATTTGCCGGGACGGAGGTCGGGCTGCAGCAGGCGCCCCACCAGCGTGTCGATGTCGACGATCTCGCACCAGTCGTAGCCGTTCTTGTTGGTCCATTCCATGAGGGATCCCTCGCTCCGATAAAGCGCCCGCGCCGGGGCCAATGAGAATGCAAGTCAATGATGCTTGACGCTGATAAGTCCAATCGATTGTTTATATGGCGCGGATCAATGCCGCTTATCCGGAGCCCGCGCCATGGACCTGAAGCAGCTCGCCGTTCTCCGCGCCATCGCCGATACCGGCAGCTTCAACGTCGCCGCCGACCAGCTGGGCCTGACCCAGCCGGCGGTCAGCCACCATCTCCGCCGCCTCGAGGAGGAGCTCGGCGAAACGCTGGTGCTGCGCCGCCGCCCGCGCGCCACGCTCTCGCCGGCCGGCGCCACCGTGCTCGCCTCGGCCGAGCGCATCCTCGGCGACGTCGAGGAGCTGAAGCAGACCTTCGCGCCGAAAAGCGAGGGCGAAGTCAGCGGCGTGCTGCGCGTCGCCGGCAGCGCGATGGGCATCATCTATCTCTACGGCGATCTCCTGGCGCGCTTCATCGCCACGCATCAACGCATCGAGGTGGCGCTCACCTCGGTCGAGACGCCGTTCGACGGCTTGAAGAAGGTGGTGGCGCGCGAGACCGACGCGGTCTTCGTCGCGTTTCCGATCCCCGAGCCCAATCTCGCCGAGCTGGTGCTGGGCGAGACCGAGCACGCGGTGCTGGTGGCCGAGCGCCACCCGCTCGCGCGCCAGGGCACGGTGACGCTGGCCGAGCTCCGCCGCTATCCGCTGGTGCGCTACAAAACCGGCGCCGGCAGCCGCTGGATGTCGGACACGGTGTTCCTGCCGCGCGGCGGCTATCCCGAGATTTTCCTCGAATCGAACGACACCGAGTTCGTGAAGCGCATCGTCGGCCTGGGCTTCGCCACCGCCATCGTGCCGCGCTTCATCATCACGAACGCGCCGCGCGACCGCCGCCTGCGCCGTCTCAAGATCCGCGGCATCGCGATGAAACAGACTTATGGCCTCGCCTACCGCCCCGACGTGAAGAGCCGCGCGCTCAGTGTCTTCGCCGACTTCTGCGCCCGCAACAAAGCGCTGGTGCCGTCGTAGTGCGCTTGCGCCCATCCTTCGAGGCCCGCCCGAAGACGGGCGGGCACCTCAGGACGAGGCTGATTTTGTTGCTACAAGTGAACCTCATCCTGAGGTGCCGCCGCTCTTGCGGCGGCCTCGAAGGATGATTGCGAGCGAGGCATTCCCGCAGCTTTGCCGAACCCAGCTCGAACGCATGTGCGTCTAGATCAGCCCCTCCAGCCCTTCGACTTCGCGCGCGCGGCCGGTGCGGATGAAGGCGTCGCGCAATTCGGGCCGGCGCAGCAGCGCCTTGGCGTGATGCCGGCGCACGGCATGGACGAGGCGGCGGTCGAAGCCGAGCAGCGCGTCGGCGAGCTCGATCATGCGGAGATTGGGCCACGCGATCGGCCGGAGCGCGGTCACGCGTGCCACCGCGGCCTCGGCGTCGCGGCCCTGATCGGCGACGAGGATGATCGCCGCCGCCGTCGAGCGCGAAATGCCCATGTGGCAGTGGATGAGCGCGCGGTGATTGTCGTGCGCCGCGACGGCGCCGCCGAATTCGACGAGGGCCGCGATGTGGCTTTCGCCCGGCGGCTCGCCCGCCGGCTGGACCTCGATGATGTCGTTGAAGCGCAGCCGCAGCAGCCGGGCCGCATCGAGCTCCGCGAATTTCGCCGGCTCCTCGGTGCCGGGGTCGAGGATCGAGATCACGTGGGTCACGCGCGCGTCGAGCGTGACGTCGATCTCGTGCAGGCCGCAGATGACGAGATCGAGGCCGTTTTCGGCCGTGGGCTCGCGCGCGGCGTTGGATTGCTCGGTCATGTCTTAAAAATGGTGCGCCGCACGCCGCGATCAATGCGGCAAGGCGCGGTTCTCGCCCGCTAGTCCACCTCGCGCAGGCGGCTAACGCTCACGACCCTGTCACCCTCTTCGATGCGGAAGATGACGACGCCGCGGGTCGAGCGGCCGGCGGTGCGGATGCCGTCGACGGGCGTGCGGATGATCTGGCCCTGCTGCGTCACCAGCAACAGCTGATCGCCCGCGCTGGCCGGGAACGCGGCGATGCAGTGCGAGGCCGGCGCGCCCTTGGGGCGGTCGAGCATGATGTTGCCGATGCCTTTGCCGCCGCGGCCGGTGATAC
>JBKOUH010000062.1:0-1310 GCA_046723285.1 Pseudomonadota bacterium | reverse complement strand
GCCGAAGACAAGCGCTACGCGCGCATCAAGGTTCTGGAGACGATGTGCGAGCGGATCGAGAAGGCGTTGGGGTAGGGCGCCGCTGGCGCGCGCGCAAGGAAACCTTGGCTTTTTCGATTACGCAACCTTGGCTTTTCGCCGGCGGCGCTTTCGTCATTCGCCGCGCTCGCGCCGGCGCGGTCCCCGCGTGAGCGGTCCATGCGCGCCGCATACTCGGGAAGGTGGGGAGGGGGCACGAAGCGTAGGCATTTGTAGGCTTTCGTAGTCATTCGGAGATAGGGGCGGACAAGAGCGAAATCTGGACGGCAGCGCCCAGGCCCTGCGCGGCCTCGGAAAGGCCGTGCCGCCGCGATGTTAACCGCCCACCCCCGGCAACCCTTAACAAACGTGAACATTCGTCAACATCCGTAAACTTCGGCGGCGCGCTTCCAGCCGCGCGAAGCCCGGCGCATCTCCGCCGGCTCCGCCGTTCGATCGCGGCCGCGCGTGGCCAACACAACACCTCCTGCCGCCGGCGCACGCGCCGGCACAGCCGAAAGAGGAAAAAGCGGGGCAAGATATATTCTTGTTTTGTTCTTTTTCAAGCCCGCTCGTCCCCGGGCACTGTTTCAGTTTGAAATTCGCCGGGAAGAAAGATTGGCGGCCGAGAGACCCGCCCTACGACCTGAGCGCGTCGATGGCTCAGCTTGCCTTCCGCGAGAGCGTGAGGGGCAAGTCCAGCGCGACGCGGTCATGCATCACCCTCGGCGTGATGCGGCCGCGCGCGCCGCGTTCGAGGCGGACCAGGCCGTAGCGTTCCATGGTCTTGAGCGTGCGCGACAGGTTCGACTTGGCCTTGCCGGTGATGCGCGCCAGCTCGTCGAGCGAGCCGGGCGACTTCTCGGCGATGACGCGCAGCAGCGCGCGATTGCCGGCGGAGAGCACCTTGGCGAACGATTCGGTGGACGTGAACCAGACCTTGGGCTCGCCCGGAGAAACGCGGCGCTCGCCGCGCGCCACGGCCATGGTGCGCGCCTTCATGTCTTCGTAGCTGGCGATGCCGACCTTCAGCGTCGTCATGGGATCACTCCTCGCTCGCGCAACACCGGCAAAGCGGCGCGCAGCCTATTCGAACCACGCTTCTACGCACTTCCGGTTCAACCTATTCTAAAAGAGCCGGCGCGGAGGATTTGCATCATGGCGAAGCTCGTCTTTGGAATGAACCAGTCCTTGGACGGCTACGTCGACCACATGGCGATTGCGCCGCCAAGCCCGACGCTTTTCCGTCACTTCATCGAGCAGGCGCGCGACCAGGCGGGTAGCGTGTACGG
>JBKOUH010000235.1:0-3204 GCA_046723285.1 Pseudomonadota bacterium | reverse complement strand
GACGAAACCAATCTCTCGAAATCGCGCATCCTCTCGCCGATCAACGGCGTGGTGCTTCAGCGCAACGTCGATCCCGGCCAGACCGTCGCGTCGTCGCTGCAGGCGCCGGTGCTGTTTTCGCTCGCCGAGGATCTGAAGCAGATGGAAATCCAGGTCGACGTCGACGAGGCCGATGTCGGCGCCGTCGCCGAAAATCAAACCGGGTCCTTCGCGGTCGATGCCTATCCCGACCGGCGCTTCCCGGCCAAGATCAGGCTGCTGCGCTTCGGCTCGCAGATCGTCCAGGGCGTCGTGACCTAGAAGGCGCATCTCGTCGTCGACAATTCGAGGCTCCTGCTGCGCCCGGGCATGACCGCGACGGCGACGATCACCGTGAAGGATGTGAAGAACGCGCTCTTGGTGCCGAACGCGGCGCTGCGCTTCACGCCCAACAACAACGCTTCCGCCGACAACCGGTCCCTGCTGCAGCGGCTGATGCCGCGCGGCCCGCCGCGCAACCGCCCGAGCCAGAAGGACGCCAAGGGCCCCAACCGTACGATCTGGGTCCTGCGCAACGGCGAGGCCGTCTCGGTGACGGTCATGGCCGGGGTGACCGACGGCAAGATGACGGAGGTCACGAGCGGCGACTTGAAGGTCGGCGATCGCGTCATCGTCGACGCCGTCGCGGCCAAGCGCTGAGCGTGCCATGCCCTACGATTCCGGCACCCAGCCGCTGATCGAGCTCGCCGGCGTCACCAAGGTGTATGGCCACGGCAGCGGCGCCGTGCATGCGCTGGCCGGGGTCGACCTCAAGATCACGCGCGGCGAGTTCGTCGCCATCATGGGGCCGTCGGGCTCGGGCAAGTCGACGGCGATGAACATCATCGGCTGCCTCGACGTGCCGACCGAAGGCAAATATCTCTACGACGGTGTCGAGGTAGGGGGGCTCGACCGCAACCGCCGCGCCCTGCTGCGCCGCCATTTCCTCGGCTTCGTGTTCCAGGGCTTCAATCTCCTGGCCCGCACCAGCGCGGTCGAGAACGTCGAGCTGCCGCTCATCTATCGCGGCATGGCGGCCGGAGCGCGCCGCCAGCTCGCGATGACGGCGATCGAGCGTGTCGGCCTTCTGGGACGCGAGCGCCACGGGCCGAGCGAGCTTTCCGGCGGCCAGCAGCAGCGCGTCGCGATCGCGCGCGCCATCGTCACCGACCCTCAGGTGCTGCTCGCCGACGAGCCCACCGGAAATCTCGACACCAAGAGCAGCCGCGAGATCATGGATATCCTGACGCGGCTCAACGGCCAGGGCATCACCGTGATCATGGTGACGCACGAAACCGACATTGCGGCCTATGCCCGGCGCATGATCCGCTTCGTCGACGGCAAAGTGGAGAGCGACCGGGCGAACACGGCACAGGAGGCCGCCTGATGCTATTTGAAGCCGTCAAGCTCGCGCTCCAGGCGATCCGGCGCAACGCGATGCGCTCGTTCCTGACCGTGCTCGGCATCGTGATCGGCGTCGGCGCGGTCATCGCCATGGTCACCATCGGCAACGGCACGACCGAGAAGGTGCGCATGGAACTGTCGAAGCTCGGCAGCAACCTCCTGTTCATGCGCCCCGGCCAGTTCGGCCCCGGCCGCGCCAGCTCGACCGCGAAACCCTTCACCCCGCGCGACGTCGAAGCGATCAAGGCCCAGCTCCAAGGCGTGCGCGCGATCGCGCCGGTGGCGCAGCAGGCGGTGACGATCGTGTTCGGCACCGAGAACCGCGTCAGCCTCGTGATCGGCACAGACAACGAATATTTCACGACGCAGGATTGGCTGCTGACCGAGGGACGGCAATTCCTCGACGGCGAGATCCGCGGCGGGCGCGCGGCCTGCATCATCGGCCAGACGGTCAAGGACAAGCTCTTCGGCGGCGCCAGCCCGCTCGGCGAGGTTCTGCGCGTGAAGCAGGTGGCGTGCGAGGTGATCGGCGTCCTCGTCGGCAAGGGCGAATCGAGCTTCGGCAGCGACCAGGACGACATCGTGCTGATGCCGATCCGCGCATTTCAGCGGCGCATCGCCGGCAAAAGCGATATTTCCGCCATCAACCTCTCGGCCGTGAGCGGCGCCGACACCTCCAAGGTGCAGGCGGATCTCGAGCGCCTGATGCGCGAGCGCCGCGGCATTGTTCCGGGCAAGGAGGACGACTTCTCGGTGCGCGACACGCGCCAGCTCGCGCAGACCATGACCGGCACGACCGAGATTCTGACCGGATTGCTGGGCGCGGTCGCGTCGGTGAGCCTCCTCGTCGGCGGCATCGGCATCATGAACATCATGCTCGTCTCGGTGACGGAGCGGACGCGCGAGATCGGCATCCGCCTCGCCATCGGCGCGCTCGAGCGCCAGGTGCTGACCCAGTTCCTGGTCGAAGCCGTGGTGCTGTCGGGCTTCGGCGGCATCATCGGCATCGTGCTGGGGCTCGGCCTCGCCGCCCTCGCCACCAACGCGCTCGCCGTGCCGTTCCTGCTCAATCCGGGGATCGTGCTGCTCGCCTTCACCTTCTCGGCGCTGGTCGGCGTCGTGTTCGGCTATTTCCCCGCCCGCCGCGCCGCGCATCTCGACCCCATCGAGGCACTCAGGCACGAGTGATCCCCTTCTCCGTGCGACGCAATGCGTCGCCAGCGAGAAGGGTCTTCTCAATGCGCCGCCAGCCTTGCGAGCTTGTCGGGGTTGCGGACGATGTAGACCGCGCCGATGCGGCCATCGTCCTTGGGCTCGAGCGCCAGCGCGAAATCGGCGCGGGGGCCGACATAGCCGACTATGCCGGGCCTTCCGTTGACCGGGCGGAAGACGAGCTGGATCCCGGGGTCCTGCTTGTCGCGGATGCCAACGAAGAAGCGCGCGATGCGGTCGGCGCCGTGGATGACGTTCAACGCCGCAATCGCTTTGCCGCCGCCGTCGGACCAGAGCTCGGCGTCCTCCGCGAGCATGACCATGAGCCGCTTCGTATCGCCCGCGCGCGCGGCCGTGACGAATTCCGCCGCCAGCGCCTCCGCGCGCGCGGGATCGGCGGCGTAGCGCGATCGCGCAAAGCGTGGCCGCGGCTTGGCGCCCCCCGCACCCGGGGAATGGGGGACGTTGAGGCTCTTGCGTGCACGCGAGACGAGCTGGCGGCAGGCCTGCTCGGTCCTGCCGAGCGCGGCCGCGATCGCCGCGTAATCGGACTCGAACACGTCGTGCAGC
>JBKOUH010000511.1:0-5812 GCA_046723285.1 Pseudomonadota bacterium | reverse complement strand
CTGCTCGACGAATACGAAACGCTGTCGCGCACGCTGCTCGAGCGGCGGCGGACGGCGACCGAAGCGGCGCTCGAGGCGGTGCGCAAGATGGGCGCCTGCCGCGACGGCGGCGACTGGGCGCAATGCTGCAGCGACTGGATCGCCGGCAGCGTGGCGCGCGTCGCGGCCGACAGCCGCGACATGCTCGAGGAAAGCATGAAGGTGCTCACCGACTTCGGCCAGAGCATGAGCGCCGGAATGTCGGAGGCGGCCGATACCGCGGCTGCCGCGAAGGATGCTGCCTCGCGCGAAACCGCGAGCGCGCGCGGCGCCGCACTCGCGCAAACGGCCGCCGCGATGGAAGCCGCCGCGCGTGCCGCAAAGATCGCGCCGCGGTTCAAAAAGTCGGGAGAAGGCGCGCATCCGTAAGATTGACTGACGGTCGGCGAAGGCTCGGAACGAATCGTCCGCCTCGTAGGGGCGGCGGCGAGTTCTATCTTAGAAAGCCTGCTTTAAGTCGCCGCCGGCGCCAGGCGGGCGCGGACCATCTTCTGCATGCGCGCGAGCGGCTTGTCTTTGATGCCGAGCGCTTCGAGCGCGGCCACGGTGTGCTCGAGATAATCGCGGCAGGCGCCGAGCGGGCCGGCCGCGCGCGCGACCGCATCGGCGATGGCGGCGTCCGAGAGCCGCCCGGCGTAGCGCTCGTGCGCGCGGTTCATGAGGAAGCAGAGCGCCTTCACCGGCTTCTCGATGCCCGCGACCTGCACCTTCACCCAGCGCGGATCGTAAGAGCCGCTCACCATCTCGCGGCGGAACAGTATGTCGAACTCGGTCTCGGCGATGCCGCGCTCGATGCGCAATGCCACGCCGGCGCAAGCCCCGCCCGGCATCAGCCCGAGCATCAGGCCAGGGCACTCGGGCGAGCCGCGGCCCAGATGCGTCCACAGGCAAAACCGGCGGTGGAATCCGTTGAGCCGCGCGCGCTTCATCTCGGCGACGTGGATGCACGGATTCCAGATCAGCGAGCCGTAGGCGAACACCCAGACGTCGCCCGGCGGCGCCTCGGCCAGCATGCGGCGATAGCACTCGACGATCTGCTGCTCGGTCCACCGCCCGGGGAGCCCGCCGCGCTCGTCGATCATCCGGGTGATGAAGCCGTTCTTGATGGCGTCGCGGGTGAGGACCACGGATGGACGGCGGTGTGACATGACGCGGTCGCGCCCGGTGCTGTTGCAAGACGATGACCGTGCGCGCTTTATAGCGCGGCTTCGTTACCGCCACCAAGGGGTCCCTCATCCGCCGCTTCTGGCTCTCGCTTTCGCCCAATGGCCGCGGGGCGGTCTTCATCCTGGCCGGAAGCTTCTTTTTCGCCTTGCAAAGCGCGGGCTTGAAGGAGGTGAGCCAGCGGCTCGACCTCTGGCAGGTGATCTTCCTGCGCTCGGCGTTCTTAACGCTTTTCATCCTGCCTGCGGCATTGGCGCGCGGCGGCGTGGCGACGAAGCGGCCAATTGCCCATTTCGGGCGCAGCCTGGTCGGCCTCGGCGGCTTCATCTGCATGATCTACGCCATCGCGCACGCGCCGCTCGCCGACGTCACGGCGCTCACCTTCACGAAGCAGCTGTTCACGATTCCGCTCGCCATCGTGCTGCTCGGCGAAGCGGTCGGCTGGCACCGCTGGGGCGCCGTCACCGTCGGTTTCCTAGGCGTGCTCGTCATGGTGCGCCCGGGCGACGCCAACTTCGATTGGGCGCTGGCGGCGGCGCTGGGTAACGGCTTCTTGACCGCCTGGGTCGCGATCGTGCTGAAACAGCTTTCGCGCACCGAGCGGCCCGAGACGATGGTGTTCTATTTCGGCTTCTTCTCGGCGCTGATGATGGCGGTGCCGGCGATCCTCAATTGGACCTCGCCGAGCGCGTTCGATTGGACGATCTTGATCGGCGCCTCGCTGCTCGGCACGTTCGGGCAATCCTGCACCGTGCGCGGCTGGGCCGTCGGCGAGGCCTCGGCGCTGGCCCCGATCGGCTATGTCTATCTGATCAACGTGGCGGTGCTGGGCTTCTTCATCTTCGGGGAGGTCCCGACCGTCTGGACGGTGTTGGGTGCGCTCGTGATCATCGCCTCGACGCTCTACATCACGCTGCGCGAATCGCGTGCGCGCGCGCCGGTCCCGGCGCCCGCCGCAGCCGAGTGAAGCTTGGCGTCGTCGACGCCCTCGGGCGCGCCCTCGCCCGCCGCCGGCTATTGGCTCTCGCTGCCCGCGAACAGCCGCGCCGCGGTGTGGATGCTGCTCGCCGTGCTCGCGTTCTCGGTCAACAATGTGACCTTGAAGAGTCTCACGCGCACGCTCGATCCGCTTCAGATCATGTTCGTGCGCAGCGTGCTGATGACGCTGTTCATGCTGCCGATCGCCTGGCGCACGCGGGCGCTCGTCACGCGCCGCATCGGCGGGCACCTGACGCGCTCGCTGCTGGGCACCTCGGGCGCCTATCTCTTCATCGTCGCCCTCTCCTTGGCGCCGGTGGCCGACGTCGTGGCGTTGAGCTTCTCGCGCGCGCTCTTCATCGTCGTGATGGCCGTGCTCGTCCTGGGCGAAGCCGTCGGCTGGCGGCGCTGGACCGCGTGCGCCGCCGGCTTCGTCGGCGTGATCGTCATGGTCAGGCCCGGCTTCGGCGCGCTCAATCTCGGCCTCGTCGCCGCTTCGGCCGACGCCGTGCTCTCGGCCGCGGTGGCGCTCACCTTGAAATCGCTCGGCCGCACCGAGCGGCCGCAGACCATCGTGTTCTATTTCGGGCTGCTCTCGACTCTCCTCACCGCAATTCCGGCGGTACTCGTGTGGCGCGATCCCGGCGCCGAGGGCTGGATGCTGCTGATCCTCGCCGGGACGCTCGCCACTTGCGGCCAGGTCGCGATCACGCGCGCCTGGACCGAGGGCGAGGCCTCGATCGTGGCGCCGATCGCTTACGTCCAGCTCGTGCTTTCGGGCGGGCTTGCTTATCTCGTGTTCGGCGAGGCACCCGACGCTCTCGCGCTCGTGGGCGCCGCGATCATCGTGGCCTCGACGCTCTACATCGCTCTGCGCGAGGCAAGATTGAGGACGAAATCAGCGGCGGCAGCGTAGCGTCGCGCGCCGCTACGTGGTCTTCGGCACGCCCTTCTCGCCTAAATCCCAGAATAGCCCCGCCATCATCGTCAGTCCCTCGCGCGCGACGGAGCCGAGCATGTGCTCGTCGGGCGCGTGCTGCGAGCAGGAGGGATAGGAATGCGGGACCCAGATCGTCGGCACGCCAGCGATCTCGACGAAGACGTCGTTCGGCAGCGAGCCGCCAAGATTGGGGAGGATCGCGGGCTTCTTGCCGGTCGTCTCGGCGACCGATTCCGCCGCCCAGCGCACCCAGGGATGGTCGGGGTCGATGCGCGTCGGGCGCGAGATCTGGCCCGGCGTCATCGCCACCTCCACCTGCGGGAATCCCTCCCGGTCGAGATGGCGGCGCAAGGCGGGCACGATGTCGTCGGGATCGGTGCCGACGACGAAGCGCAGCTGGCAATGCGCGGTGGCCATCGGCGGAATCGCGTTGACCGGCCGCTCGGGATTGCCGGTTTTCATCGCCAAGACACTGAACGAATTCCAGCCGAACACGCGCTCGGCCGGCGTCAGGCCCGGCTCGCCCCAATCGGCGTCGATCGCGGGTCCGCCCGCGCCGCCATCGACCTCGCAATCGGCCAGCGCCATGCGCACCGAATTCGAGAGCGTCTTGGGGCGCCACTCGGGCACGCGGATGCGGCCGTTGCGCTCGGCGATCGCGGCGAGCGCGTGCGAGAGAATGATGCCCGGCTCGGCCAGAAGCCCGCCCCAATTGCCCGAGTGATGCGCGCCTTTTCGCAAGGAAACGCGCATGTCGAAATTGACAAGGCCGCGCGCGCCGGTGAACAGAGTCGGCCGGTCGGCGCGGAGGCGCGGCCCGTCCGAGGCGATGAACACATCGGATTTCAACGCCTCCGCCTCGGCGCGGAACAGCTCCGCGAGGCCCGGCGAGCCGGTTTCCTCGCCGGTCTCGAGCACCAGCGTGAAATCGAAGCCGAGCCGGCCGCGCGTCTCGAGCACCGCGCGCAAGGCCGCGAGATTGACCGTGTGCTGACCCTTGTTGTCGGCGGTGCCGCGGCCGTAGAGCCGGTCGCCCTCGGCCTTCAAGACCCACGGGTCGAGACCGGCGCGCCACTGCCCTTCCTGGCCGCGGATCACGTCGCCATGGCCGTAGCTCAGCACGGTCAGCGTGTTGCCCGGCTCGCGCCGCCGCGCGATCAGGAACGGCCCGCCGGCGGTCGGATTGGCGACGATGCGCGATTCGAAGCCGAGCGGCGCCAGCGCCGGCGCGATCTCCTCGGCGAGATAGCGTTGCAGCTCCGCCGCGCGCTCCGGATCCTGGCTCTCGGTGCGGATCGCCACCCGCCGCGCGAGCTCGGCCGCGAAGCCGCCGCCGTCGAAATGCTGGGCGGCGCGGGCGATGGCGGCGGATCGGGACATGGTTGGTTTCCGGAGGTTGCGTATCGCCGCCCGGGATAGCGCAAAACGGCGGCGAGGTGAACGTCAGCCACCTGCGCCGGTCATGGCGGGAATGCGCCTTCCGGGGGGGCCGCTTGAGCCAGATCAAGGCAGGACCCGCCCGGCACGCGCAAATTGCTGCGCGTCGAAACGAAAGAACGCCGATGCGCCCCGTCACCGACCGCGCCGAAGTCGCCATCGATCTGCCCGAGAAGACCTACATGAGCGGCTTCGGGCACACCGCGTCGTTCGCCGCCGCCGCCGCAACCGACGGAGTCGAGCTCAAGCTCGCGCATGCCGGCCAGCCCAAGCGCAGCGTCGAGCTGCACCTGCGCTGGTATCTGTTCGCCGACATTCTCGACGAGATCGCCGCCTCACTCGAAGGCCGCGCCGGCCTCGTCGACGCGGCGCATCGCGAGGCGATCGCCGAAGCCGTGCAGCGCCTCGCCACCGCGCTCGCCGCGGCACCGCCCCCGGCCGAGCCGCAGGTCAACGGAGCCACGCACCATGGCTAAGCTGGACACCGCCTCACCTTTCCCGACCAGGAGCCCAATCATGCTTGCCGGCCAGGTTATGACGCCCAATCCGATCGCCGTGCCCGTCACGATGCCGATCGAAGAGTGCGCGCGCATCTTGCTCGAGAAGCGCATCAGCGCCGTGCCCGTCGTCGACGCCGACCAGCACGTCATCGGCATCGTCAGCGAAGGCGACCTGATCCGCCGGCGCGAGACCGGCACCGAGCGGCGCTATTCGTGGTGGCTCGAGCTGGTTTCGGATCCGCAGACCATGGCGCGCGACTTCGTCAAGAGCAGCGGCCACAAGGTCAGCGACGTGATGACCAAGCAGGTGGTTTCGGTCGCCGAGGACACGCCGCTCGCCGCGATCGCCGACATCCTCGAGCGCCACCGCATCAAGCGCGTGCCGGTCGTCCGCAACGGCAAGCTCGTCGGCATCGTCTCGCGCGCCGACCTGGTGCGCAGCCTGCTCGCGGGCCGCGCCGCGCCGGCGGCCAGTGCCGCCAGCGACGCCGACATCCGCGACCATTTCCTGGCGCGCCTCGACAAGGAGCCATGGGGGCCGCGCAGCTACGTGAATATCATCGTCAACAACGGCCAGGTGGAGCTCTGGGGCTTCGCCGGCTCGCCCGACGAAGCGCGCGCCATCGGCCTCCTCGCCGAGGACGTTCCCGGCGTGCGCGCGGTCGTTAACAATGTCCGCGTCGGCGAGCACGCTAAGTACCTGTTCTAATTGCCTCGGTCCGGCGGTACCTCCCTCACCAGTCCGGATCCAAAC
>JBKOUH010000498.1:0-2501 GCA_046723285.1 Pseudomonadota bacterium | reverse complement strand
CTGTCGAGCTTGCCGGCGGCAGTGAAAGCGTGGCGATCCTGGGCGGAGGCCGCGGCCGGCAGCGCCAATGCGATGCCGAAGCCGGCGACGAGTGCGATCAACGACGTTTTCATGGTCCCTATCCTGACGAAACCGTTGGCGGGTCCTGTCACGATATGAACTAGGCCGGATCGCGTCAGCGGGCAGTGATCTTTATCACACCCCCGCGCCTGCGGGCCGCATCAAGCGATCGAAGCCGACGGGGCCGCGCGCTCGATCTCACGCTTGCGGCACCAAATTGCCGGTGGTCTCGCCGCGCCTACCAGCGTCCGCGGAAGCCGCGCCAGCCATTGCCGCGCCAGCCCGGATGCATGTAGCCCACATAGGGGCGATACGCCCAGCCGGCGCGATAGTAGGGCCGCGGCGCGTAATAGGACGGCGGCGCGGCGGGCGCGTAGTAGGGCGCCGGGCCGTAATACGGCGCCGTCGGCGCGTAAGTCGGCGGTGGCGGCGGCGCCGAGGCGTATTCGTCGCTCGCGGGCGGCGGGCTCGTCGGCGCCGGGCGGTCCGGATAAGCGGGCGTGGCGGCGACCGCGGTCCGCGTTTCGGCGGGCGGCGTGTCGTTGTGCTGCGGGGTCGAGGTTTCCTCGTCGTCATCGATCTCGCGCACCACCGAGCGCGGCACGCGCGCGATCTCGGTCTTGCCGCGCAGCACGGAGGGCGGGTTCTCCTCCGGACCGGTCGTGCTGCGTGCGGCCACAACGGCCGATTTCTCAGGCGGCGGCGACGTTTTCGCGGTCTCGGTCTTGGCCTTCACGGGCACTGGCTTCGGCGGATCCGGCAGCTTGGCGCGTGCAATTTCAACTTTAACCTTGGGCTTTTCCTTGACCGCGGCCGTTTCCACCGCGGGCTTCGGCTTGGGCTCGGCATGCGCTACGTGCGGCGCCGGCTTCGGCGTGTGGCCGGCGGAGAGCTTGCGCTCGGCTTGGCCCTTTTCCTCGGCCGAGATCTTCCAGCGCTTCTCCAGGAGCTGGCGGAAGAGCTTGGCCTCGAGGTGACCCTTCGCCTCGGCCTTCCGGTACCAATAGAAGGCCTCGCTGCGGCTCGCCTTGATGCCCTGTCCGAACTGATACTGGCGCCCCAGCAGATACTGCGCGCGCGCGTCGCCTTTCTCGGCGAGCGGCCGGAGCAGCTTCAGCGATGTCGCAAAATCATTTCTCTGGTAGGCCACCAATCCGTCTTCATAGCGTTCGGCGGAGGCCGGCGAAGCGGCGGCGGGCGCGGCGGCAGCGATGCTCGCTGCGGCAAGCGCAATCCCCAAAATGCGGGCTGCGGGCCCTCTCATTCCCTTACCCCATGCCGGGCCCCTATACCCGGCTTGAGCCACGCTATTCCGATCCGGCTGAACCCGCCATGAATGGCATTCGCCGAATGCCGGAATGCGCGCCCTCCGAATTGATTTACGGCAGTGCCAAGGCCTAATGTTCCCCCGCGAGAAAGAAATCTTTGCCTAGATTTTCCGTAAAAAGAGGGAGTGACGCACGTGATCGACCTTTACGCCGCCGGAACATCCAACGGCATGCGCGCCAAGATCATGCTGGACGAGTGCGGCGTGCCCTACACGCTGCACCCGATCGACCTCATGAAGGGCGAGCAGAAGAAGCCCGAATTCCTCGCCCGCAACCCGTGGGGGCAGATCCCGGTCATCGTCGACAGCGACGGCCCCGGCGGCAAGCCCATTACGCTCTCGCAATCCGTTGGAATCATGATTTATCTCGCGGAAAAGACGGGCAAATTCATTCCCAAGGATCCCGCGAAGCGAGCCGCGTTCTGGCAGGCGCTGATGAATGCCAACAGCGATATGGGCCCGACGCTCGGCAGCGTCTTCACAATCGCCCGCTCGAAGGACGCGCATAAGCCCTCGCAGCAGCTCTTCGAGGATCGCTGGAAGGCCTACATGCAGGCTTGGGACGGCACGCTCGCCAAGCAGAAATATTGCGCCGGCGACGAAGTCACGATCGCCGATTTCGCGCTCTACGGCGTCATCGCGCGCGCCAAGCAGACGACGCCGGCGATGGTCGAGGGCTACAAGAACATCGACCGCTGGGCGGCCGAGATCGGCGCGCGCCCGGGCGTGAAGAAGGGGATGACGTTCTGAGGTTCCGCAGCGGCCCCGGCGACGCCGCTCACCGGTCGGCGTGCAGCACCTCGAGGTTCGGCAGGCCGACAATCTCGATGCCCCGGTCGCGCAGCAGCGCGCCGAAGCCTTCGGTTTCGATCAGGTTGCGGTAGGGCGCTTCGGGGAAGACCAGGCCGGCGCGGTGCAGGCGCGCATCGACGAGCAGCGCGGTGCCGCCGACGCTGTCGAGGCCGACGCGCTCGCGATAGCGCATGTCGGAGAGATAGAGCCGCTGGTGTCCGACCGGCGGCTGATAGAGGCCGTCCAGGATGTAAGGACGCATCGCCTCTTCGGATTGCGCGCGCTCGATCTTCCAGCCGTTCATGTCGAAGGTGGGCCCGCC
>JBKOUH010000522.1:0-7427 GCA_046723285.1 Pseudomonadota bacterium | reverse complement strand
GCACGCCGACCGTATCGAGGCGCACCTGGTCGTTGGGCTGCACGGTGACGAACACCGTCGCCTCGGTCTGGCCGTAGAGCTGCTTCATCGGCACGCCGATGGAGCGGAAGAAGTTGAAGATGTCGGGCCCGATCGCCTCGCCGGCGGTGTAGACGAGGCGCATGCGCGAGAAGCCGAGCGTGTTCTTGAGCGGGCCGAACACCAGGAGATCGCCGAGCCAATAGAGGAGGCGCTGCGGGAGCGGCACCGGCTTCTTGGTGAGGATGTCGCTGCCGACGCGGCGCGCCACTTTCATGAAATAGTGGAAGAGCCGGCGCTTGATCCAGCTCGCGTCCTCGATGCGGATGAGCACCTGGGTCAGGATGTTCTGAAAGATCGGCGGCGGCGCGAAGAAATAGGTCGGGCCGATCTCGCGCAGGTCCTGCATCACCGTGGCCGACGATTCCGGGCAGTTGATGCAGAAGCCGGCGACGTAGGTCTGGCCGAGCGAGAACATGTTGTCGCCGACCCACGCCATCGGCAGGTAGGAGAGCGTCTCGTCGCGGTCGGTGAGCCCTTCGAGCGCCACCGACATGCGCGCCATCTTGACGATGTTGTCGAAGGTGAGCACGACGCCCTTGGGCTGGCCCGTGGTGCCCGAGGTGTAGAGCATGATGGCGGTGTCGCCGCCTTTCGCCTTCCCCGCCTCCTCGTCGTAGAACTCGGGATGCTCTTTGACGTGCTCGCGGCCCATCGCATCGACGGCCGCGAGGCTGTGCAGGAAGGTCTGCGCGTAGTGGCGCAGACCGCGCGGATCGCGATAGACGATGGCTTCGAGCTTCGGGCAGCGCGGCTTGATCTCGAGCAGCTTGTCGACCTGCTCCTGATCCTCGACCACGGCAAAGCGCGCCTCGGCGTGCTCGAGCACGAATTGCATCTCGTTGGCGGCGGCGTCCTGGTAGACCGGCACCGGGATGGCGCCGAGCGCTTGCGCCGCCACCATCGCCCAATAAAGCTGCGGGCGGTTGTCGCCGATGATCACGAGCTTGTCGCCGCGCTTCAATCCGAGCGCCGCGAAGCCCGAGGCCATCACGCGCACTTCCTCGCGTACCTGCTTCCAGGTCCAGGTCTGCCAGATGCCGAGATCTTTCTCGCGGATGGCGGGCCGGGCGCCGCGCATGCGCGCATTCGCTTCGAGCAGCGCGGGGAAGGTATCGGCGGACGCGATTTCGGTCGAGGTCATGGCGCTGGTCCTCTCGCGGGCCGCGCGCGGGCGCCCGGCCGGGCACGTGTTGCGGCCGCAGAAAACGAACGATGCGCTGAACGGGGCAGGCGCGGACGCTCGGCCACACGTCGAGCGCCTGGCAAAGCGAGGCTTCGCCCATAAGCTCGCGCGGCGAGAGACGGTCCCTTGCCCACAGCGGTCCTCCCAGTGAGCCCATGCGGGAAATTCTTGTTTTTAATCCCGCACTTGGCCTACTAGCCAAAGTGGTTGGGAGGGTCAAGCCCGTAGGCCTTCAAAACCCCGCGTCCGGCGCGCGGCTGCGGTACCGCGGCGCCGTGCTAGGCCGCGTCGAGGGCCTGGCGGACCGTCAAAGCGAGATCGCGCGTCTTATAGGGCTTGCGCAGCAGCGAAACGCCTTTGCGCGCCAGCTTCAGCGCCGGCACGTCGGAATAGCCTGTGGTGAACAGCACCCTCAAGCCGGGCAAGTGCTGCTCGACCTCCGCCGCCAGCTGCGTTCCGGTCACGCCGCGCGAAAGCGCACGACGCCGCCGGCCTCGCCGCGCACCGCGCGACCGCACCCCGCTTGCGCTTAAGCGCGGCGGGCGCCCTGATCGAGCGATTGGAGGCGCTCGACCTCGTTGCGCACCGCGAGCCAGATACGCGCGCCCTCGGCATCGCCGTGGCGCAGCTTCGCGCTCGCTTTCTCCGCGGCGGCCGCGGCGGCTTCGATGCCATACCGATCGATGAGCGTTTTCGCGCTCATCGCCACGAAGCGGGTTGCGTCATTCATATCAGCTCCCCCTGTTGTCGAGATCGAAGCGCGCAGGCGGCCGCGCGGCGGCGGCGCCCACATCCTATTCTCCGCCGTGTCGGGCGCCAGCGCCAGCCTCCCGGCGCCATACTCACCACAGCGCGCCGAATGGGTCCGCCCCAGTCCCATCACGCGCAGAAAGCGGTCACTTGGCCCGGCGGCTCGTTGCCCGGGCGCTATCGCGTTCAGGTGCCGGCCGAAGGCCTTCCGGCATTCAAGAAATGGAGCGCGCTCGCGGTCGAGGCGATCAACCACGCGCTGCGCGCATCCCGCCCGATCGGGTCCGCTATCACATGTGCTGGTCGTCGCAGAACTCGCCGCACACGGACGACGCGCCGCTCGAGCATCTCGTCGGCGCCATCATCGGCATCAACGCGCAGGTTTATCAGCTGGAAGCCGCGAATGTGCGGCACGGGCATGAGTGGAAAGTGTGGAAAGACGCGAAACGTCCGGACGACAAGATTCTCATGCCGGGCATGATTTGCCACGCCACCAACGTCATCGAGCATCCGGAATACGTCGCCGAGCTGATCGCGAAATATGCGGGCGTCGTCGGCCGGGAGCGCGTCATCGCGGCGACGGACTGCGGCTTTCGCTGGCGGGTCCACCCGCAAATCGCCTGGGTCAAACCGGAAGCGCTGGTCGAAGGCGCGAAAGTGGCGAGCCAACAGCTCTGTCGCCGTTGACGAAAAGGAATCTGCGATTTCCAGAGCAGAGGGGCGAGACTCGTTTCTATTTCGCAATTTCGTTATCTTGAATTCATGACTATGAAAAGGCGTGGCGAAAAAAGGATCTGATCCCCGATTTCGAGGGCCGCGATGATCGATCTTCACTACGTGCGCACGCCGAACGGACTGAAAATCGCGATCATGCTTGAGGAAGCGGAGATCCCCTACAAGCTCATCACCTACGACGTATTCGCCGGTGAGCATCTCAAGCCGCAGTTCAAGTCGATCAATCCCAATCACAAGCTTCCGGCCATCGTCGATCTTGAGCCGGAGGACAAGGGCGGGCCGTTTGCGGTGTTCGAGAGCGGCGCCATCCTCCTCTATCTGGCGCGTAAGAGCGGCAAGCTGCTTCCCGCGGATTTTCGCCGGCAGTTCATGGCGCTTCAGTGGCTGACGTGGCAGGTCGCCGGGCTGGGACCGATGCTGGGCCAGGCCGCCCATTTCGTCCGCTACGCGCCCCAGGGGCAAGCCTACGGCATCGACCGATACACGCGCGAGGCCCGGCGCTTGCTGAACGTCCTCGACGGCCGATTGAGCGAAGCGGAATTTCTCGCCGAAGAGTATTCGGTCGCCGACATCGCCTGCTGGCCCTGGGTTCAAAACGTCGGAAACTACGACATGAGCTTGACGGAATTCCCGTCGATCCTGCGCTGGTCCGAGGCGATCAAACGGCGTCCGGCCGTGGCGTCGGCCGTACGGTCGCCGACCACGGGGGTACCCACGACCTATCTGAAGCGGCGGATGAAGCTCACCCCCGAGCAATGGTCGAACATGTTCGGAGAGAATCTGCTGCGCGCGACGCGCCGGTCCGACGCGTAGAAGCCCGCGTCCGCTACGCCGTGCGGAAGCGGACCTCGCCGTTCGCCTCATCGCGCCGCGCGCGGCCGCGGCCCTCGAGGCAGGCGAGGTGTGCGAGCGTCTCGCCGATGGCAAAGCCGATCTGGAAATTGTCGAGCTCTTGCCGGAACAGCACCGGCAGCATTTCGACCGCGGTCTTGCCGCGCGTGGTCTTGCCGCCCCCGCCCTTGCCATCGCGCCCAAGGGCCACCGCGAGCGCATCGAGCCGCTCCTCGTGATGTGCCACGAGCTGATCGAGGCGGAGGTGCAGGCCGGTGAACGGGAACCCGTGCGAGGGCAGCACCAGCGTTTCCTCGGGCAGCGGCCGGAACCGGTCGAGCGACGTCAAGTAGTCGGCGAGCGGATCGGCCCGAGGCTCGGTCGCCCAGACGCCGATATTGGGCGTGATGCGCGGCAGGATCTGGTCGCCGGCGATCAGCACGCGCAGAGCGGGGCAATAGAGGCAAGTCTGCTCGGGCGCGTGGCCGAGGCCGACGATGACCTCCCAGTCGCGCCCGCCGATCGCAATGCGGTCGCCGTGGCAGAGGCGATTGTAGGCGCGCGGCGGCTCGCCAACGACCATGCGATAGGTGTTGCCGCGCGTCGCAATTTCGGCCACGCGCGCCGCGTCGAGCCCGTGATGCGCGTAGTGGCGCGCGATGTCCTTCTGCCCCTCACCCTCGGCGTCGAGCCACAGCATGCGGCCGAACAGCCATTCGGAGCGCGAGGTCCAGAGCTCGGCGTCAAGCTCGGCCGTGAGCCAGCCGGCGAGGCCCATGTGGTCGGGATGGAAATGCGTGCAGACGAGGCGAGAGACCGGCCGGCCGTGATCGCGGCCGATGCGCATGGCCTCGAACACGCCGCTCCAGATCGCCTTGGTCTTGTTGCTCTGGATGCAGGTGTCGACGATGACCCAGCCTTCGCCGTCTTCGAGCAGCCAGAGATTGATGTGGTCGAGACGGTAGGGCAGCGGCATGCGCAGCCAATGGACGCCCGGCGCCACCAACATCGTTTGGCCCGGGCCGGGCAGGCGTGCTTCGTCGCGGAACGGAAAGATGAGGGCGTTCATGCCGAGACCTTGATCCCGGCGGCGAGCCGCTTCAAGGCGCCCAGCACCGCCGCGCGCTGATCGATGTGCGGCGAGTGGCCGCAATTCTCGAGCAGCACGATCTCGGCCCGGCCACCGGTGTGCTTCTTCACCGCTTCCAACTGCGCCGGCGTTCCGTATTCGTCGGAAACGCCCTGCACGAGCACCACCGGGCATTGGATGCCGGCAAGCTCGGCCTCGACGTTCCATCCGCGCATGGCCGGCGCGAGCCACGTGACGTTCCAGCCGTAGAACGCGCTATCGACGTCGTCGTGGAAGCGCGCGAGCTTGGCGCGGAGATCGCCTTCCTCGTAGGCGACGCGCGCCTTGGCCATGCTGACGATGCCCTCGCGTTCCAGGAACACGTGCGGCGCCATCGCGACGACGCCGAGCGCCGCCGGCGGCATGCCATGCGCGGCATGGAGCAAAGCGATCGACGCGCCGTCGCTGTGCCCGAACAGGATCGGCCGCGAAACGCCGAGCGCCGCCAGCAACGCCGCGAGCTCCTCGGCGCCCTCGTGCATCCAGCGCGCCGAACGCGGGAAGGCCTTGACCGGATCCGACTTGCCGTAGCCCCAGCGGCTGTAGTTGAGCACGCGGAGCCCGGTCGCCTCGTGCACGTGCTTCGGAAAATCGCGCCACAGGCCCATCGAGCCCAGGCCCTGATGCAGCATGACGATGACCGGCGCATCGACGGCGCCCAAGCCCACCCATCCGTATTCGAGGCGGTGTCCGCGTGCTTCGACGAAATCCATGCGCGCGCTCAACCCGAAGCCGAGGCGGAGGCGGCCGCGGCGGTGACGCGCGCGACGTGGCGCTTCACCGCTTCGAGCGTCGCCTCTTTCTGGTCGCGGTGCGGCGAGTGGCGGCAGTTCGGGATCAAGACGATCTCGGCGCGGCCCTGACTCTTTTCGCGGATCGAATCGAGCTGATTCGCGGTCCCGTATTCATCTTCGGCGCCCTGGATCGCGGTGACCGGGCAGCGAATGCGCGTCACGTCGGCCTCGATGTTGAAGCCGCGGATGAACGCGGGCAGCAGCCAGGTGCAGTTCCAGCTGTAGAACGCGCCGTCGACGTCGTCATGGAAGCGCGCGAGCTTGGCGCGGAGATCGCTTTCTTCGTAGGCGACGCGCGCCTTGGCGATGCTGATCGTCGACACCGTCTCGACGAACACATGCGCGGCCATCGTGATGACGCCGAGCGGCTGAGGCGCCACGCCGCTGCCGGCATGGATCAGCGCGATCGAGCCGCCGTCGCTGTGGCCGAGCAGGATCGGGCGCGCGACGCCGAGCTTGCTCAGCAATTCGGGCAGAACCTCGCGGCCCTCGGGCGTCATGTAGTCGACGGGGCGCGGCCCTTGCGGGATCGCTTCCGACTTGCCGTAGCCCCAGCGGCTGTAGACGAGCACCGGCAGGCCGGTGGCCGCATGCACGGCGGCCGGAAAGTCGCGCCAGAGCGCTACCGAGCCGAGACCCTCGTGCAGCATCACGATCGTGGGCGCGGCGGGGTCCGGGCGGCCGGCCCAGGCGTATTCGAGGCGGCGGCCGCCGGCCGTCACGAAGGCCATCGCGCGCCCGGGCTCGGTGAATTGAAGCGAACGCGACGGCCCGGCCTCACGACTCGCCGGCGCAGGAGGCTTCGGCCTTGTTGCCCTTGCCGCCGATATCGAGCGTGAGCTTGCCGGTCTTCGACAGCGTCATCGCGAGCCGGTCGCCCTGCCCATTCTTGCCGAGCTCGGTCACCGCGATCTTGCGGACGTCGCCGGCGACTTCGTCCTGCACCACGTCGCCGAAATCCTTGGTCTCGCCGCCCTTCCGGATCGCGGCCTTCTTGCCGGCGAAATCGATCACCAGCACCTCGGCCTTGTCGCTCGCGCTGGCGGGCTTGGTCGTGCATTTGTCGGCGGCCTCGCAGCGCGTGACGCTGTCGGGCGTGCACGCCACCTTTGGCGCGGTCATGAAATCGGTGTCGGCCGCGGCGGGCCTGGCGAAAGCGAGGCCGGCGGCCAGCGCCAGAACTGCAGTCGAGATGGTTTTCAAGGAAAAGCTCCGATGCGTTGTTGCCCTGAGGACGCCAAGATAGCGCGCGCTGCCCGGCGCCGATAGCCCGCCCCTCACGCGCCGGCGCATGTCGCCTCTGCTTTGTTGCCGCCGCCTCCGCCGCGCGTTCCGGTGCGAGCCCGGTGCTCTGAGGCCGGTCACGGCCCGCCGTCGCTGACGCGGCCCGCCGCGAAATCGAGGATGATCTGCGCCATCACGCCGGCGCCCACGTAGAGATCGATGCCCGCCGCTTCGATCTGCGGAACCGTGCGCGCAATGGCGCGCATCGCCCTAGCAGCGAGGGCTGCACCGTGGCGGCCGAGCTTCTGATCTTCGTCGTCCGAGGTGATCTCGAGGATCAGCGTCCGCACGTCCGTGCGCGCCAGCGCCGCCGCCAGGTCGAACGCGAAATTCGCTTCGTAGATGCGCGCGCCGCCGAGCGGCCCCTCCCTGTCGTCGATGAATTTCCCCTCGAGCTTCATCAGCATCGCGTCGGGCGCGTTCGACTCGAGCTGCGCCTTCATCGCGGCGTTGCGCGCCGCGTGATCGGCGATGATGCTGTGGGTCTTGCCGCAGACGATGAGGCTCAGCGCCTTCTCGGGATGCCCGAGCGCGAGAGCTGTCGCCACCTTGCCGCCGGTGTGAATGCCCCAGAGATGCGCCGCGGGAATCGTCAGCGCCTCCATGCACGCGGCAACCGCGGCCCCGATCGCCGCCATCG
>JBKOUH010000268.1:0-3258 GCA_046723285.1 Pseudomonadota bacterium | reverse complement strand
AAGTGGAAGTGGACAGGAGGCGGGGAATCGGGGAGGACAGATTTGCCACGAAGACACGAAGGCACGAAGAAGGGATTCGCGCGCCTTTGGCGCGCAATTCATTTTTTCTTCGTGTCTTCGTGTCTTTGTGGCTCATCTTTCTTCTCTCCGTCTCTCCGCCTCCCCGCGATCTTTCTTCAATTCCCCTCGAACACAGGCTTCTCCTTCTTCACGAACGCGTTGTAGGCGCGGCGGAAGTCTTCGGTCTGCATGCAGATCGCCTGGGCTTGGGCCTCGGCCTCGATGAATTGGTCGATGCCCATGTTCCATTCCTTGTCGAGCATGGTCTTGGTGATGCCGTTCCCGAACGTGGGCCCGGCGGAAACGCGCTCGGCCAGCGTCTTGGCCTCGGCCATGAGCTGCTCGGGCTCGACGAGCTTGTTGTAGAAGCCCCAGCGGTCGGCCTCGTCGGCCTTCATCGCGCGGCCGGTGAACAGCAGCTCCGAGGCGCGGCCCTGGCCGATGATGCGCGGCAGCATCGCGCAAGCGCCCATGTCGCAGCCGGCGAGCCCGACGCGGTTGAACAGGAACGCCACCGACGAGCGCGGCGTGCCGATACGCATGTCGGCGGCCATGGCCACGCACGAGCCGGCGCCGGCGCAGATGCCGTCGATGGCCGCGATCACGACTTGCGGGCACGCGCGGATCGCCTTGATGAGATCGCCGGTCATGCGCGTGAAGTTCAAGAGACTGGTCATGTCCATCTTGATCAGCGGGCCGATGATCTCATGGACATCGCCGCCCGAGCAAAAATTCCCGCCCGCGCCGGTGACGATCACGGCTTTGACGTCCTCGGCGTAGACCAGCGCGCGAAAGGTGTCGCGCATTTCGGCATAGGATTGGAACGTGATCGGGTTCTTCCGCTCCGGACGATTGAGCGTCAGCGTCGCGATCTTTCCCTCGACCTGCCAGCCGAAATGCTTGGGCTTCAACGCGGCGGCGCGGGTCGGCGCCGTGTCGGCGAGCATCTGGCCGAAGATTCGGCCGATATCGGTCACGGGGCGGTCGCTCATTTCTCGTCCTTTCGTTTTTCGCTTTGGCTCTCATGCGCCTCGAACGACGTCTTGAGCTTGCCGAGCAGGCGATGCAACTCGGCCAGTTCGGCGCGGGAGAGGCCGTCGAAGCGATCGGCGATGAAGGCCTGGTGCTTCGGGATCATGGCCTCGAAGGCCTGCTTGCCCGCCGGCGTCAAGCGCACGACCTGCGCGCGGCGATCGTGCGGCGCCGGCTGGCGCGCGACGAGGCCTTCGGTGACCAGGCGGTCGATGAGGCCGGTGACGTTGCCGTTGGTGACCATGAGCCGGCGCGAGAGCTCGCCCATGGTCAGGCCTTCGTCGGCGCGGTCGAGCTGCGAGAGCAGGTCGAAGCGCGGCAACGTGATGCCGAATTCCCCGCGCAGGCCCTGGCGCACGCTGCGCTCGATCAGCGTGGCGCAGGTGAGCAGGCGGAACCAGACGCGGAGATCGAGGCGGTCGTCCTTGGTGAGCGAGGTTTCGCGGTCGCGCTGGGCGGCGGCGGAAACGGCCATCACATCACCTCTCCGCCGGCCACGGGAATCGCGAGGCCGGTGATCGAATGCGAGGCGGGCAGGGCAAGCCACGCGACGACGGTCGCCACTTCCTCGGGGCCGATCATTCGCGCTTGCGGATTAAACTGCACAAGTTCGGCGCGGACCGCGGCTTCACTCTTGCCGGTCTTGGCGACGATGTTGGCGATCGTGTCCTTGGTCATCTCGGTCTCGACGTAGGACGGGCACACGGCGTTGACGGTGATGCCCGTCTTCGCCAACTCGAGCGCATAGGCCTTGGTGAGTCCGACGACGGCGTGCTTCGAGGCGACGTAGGCGGAAACGTAGCGATAGGCGATGAGCCCGGCGGTGGAGGCGACGTTGACGATGCGGCCGTAGCCGGCCGCGGTCATCGCCGGCAGTGCTTGTTGCATGCAGAGAAACGTGCTGGTGAGGTTGATGTCGACCATCTTGCGCAGGAACGCCAGGTCCATGCGCTTGATCGGCATGCTCTCGCCGCGCCCCGCGTTGTTGACCAGGATCTGGACCGGTCCCAGCGCGGCCTTGGCCTTGTCGAACGCCGCCGCCACCTGCGCGGCGTCGGTGACGTCGGCCGTCACGGCCTCGACCGGCACGGTGTAGCGGTCGTGGAGACGCGCCTTCATCGCCTCGAGCGGCTCTTTGGTGCGGCCGAGCAGCGTCAGCGAAGCGCCGCGCGCGGCCAAGTGCTCGGCGATGGCCGCGCCGATGCCGCGCCCGCCGCCGGTGACGGTGGCGTGCTGGCCGGTGAAGGGCTTCAAGTCCGCGGTCTGGTCGGGGCGCGGCAGGTCCATGGCTTGCTCGGGTCCGGAAATTGTTTTAAGTCTAAAATATATAGGCCTAAAGTTTCAAGCGAGGCGTGCCGCCGCAGGCGCGCGGAGAGAGAGATGAAGACGCTGTTGCCGCCGGGCTGGCCGCGGCCCAAGGGTTACGCCAACGGCATCGCGGCTGAAGGCAAGTTCGTCTTCGTCGCCGGCGAGGTCGGCTGGAATCCGGTAACCGAGAGTTTCGACGCCAAGGATTTCATCGGCCAGTTCCGCCAGGCGCTCAAGAACATCGTCGCGATCCTGGCCGAGGGCGGCGCTAAGCCCGAGCACATGGTGCGCATGACCTGGTACGTGACCGACAAGGCCGAATATCTCGCCAATCTAAGAGGCGTCGGCGACGCCTGGCGCGAGATCATGGGCCGCGTTTTCCCCTGTATCGCCGCCATCGAAGTGAAGGGCCTCATGGAGCCCGACGCCAAGATCGAGATCGAGACGACGGCGGTGATGCCGCGATAGCGCCGGGCTTCAGGCCTCAGGCTCTTGCCATCCCGCGTTTCTTGGCCGACACTTTTCCCAATCGGGGCGAACGTGCGCGGAAGGCACCGCGAGGACTCATCCGATGAATCCCGACGAAGCGACGGTCGTCGCCGCGAACCGCGAGTTTTACCGGGCCTTCGGGCGGCGCGACGTCGCCGCGATCGATCGCTTGTGGTCGCGGCTGCAGCCGGTCGCCTGCATCCATCCCGGCTGGGACGCCTTGACCGATCGCGCGGCGGTGATGCGGAGCTGGCGGCAAATCGTCGAGAGCCCTTCGGCGCCCAACATCGTCTGCAAGAACGAGACGCCCTATGTCATCGGCGACATGGCGTTCGTCGTCTGCCACGAGGTCTTGAACGAAGGCATCCT
>JBKOUH010000033.1:0-4326 GCA_046723285.1 Pseudomonadota bacterium | reverse complement strand
CGATACGGCCGAGGGCGTCGTCCTGCTCTGCCTGGCCGAGGCGCTGCTGCGCATTCCCGATGCCGATACGCAGGACCGTTTCATCCGCGACAAGATGGCGGAGGCCGACTGGCGGAAGCATCTCGGCGCCAGCGATTCGATGTTCGTCAACGCCTCGACGTGGGCGATGATGCTGACCGGCCGTATCCTGCGCTGGGAAAAGCTCGCCGAGGGCGGCGTCGAGGCGGTGCTCGCCAAGCTCGTCGCGCGCAGCGGCGAGCCGGTGATCCGCCAGGCCGTGCGCGAGGCGATCCGAATTCTCGGCCGGCAATTCGTGATGGGCCGCACGATCGGCGAGGCGCTCGAACGCGGCGATAGCGCGGAGGGCAATCAATATCGCCATTCGTTCGACATGCTCGGCGAAGCGGCGCGCACCGCCGCCGACGCGCGGCGCTATTTCGAAGCCTATGACCGCGCGATCGCGGCGATCGGCGCGGCCTCGCAGGGGCGGGGGCCGCAAGCCGGCCCCGGCATCTCGATCAAGCTTTCGGCGCTGCATCCGCGCTACGAGTGGGCGCAGCGCGACCGCGTCATGGCCGAATTGGTGCCGCGGCTGGTGGCGCTGGCGGAGCAAGCGAAGAGGCACGACATCGGCGTGACGATCGACTCCGAGGAAGCCGACCGCCTCGACCTCATGCTCGACGTGCTCGCCGCGGTCGGCGATGCGCTGAAGGGGTGGGATGGCTTCGGGCTGGCGCTGCAGGCCTATCAGAAGCGCGCGCCGGCGGTGATCGACTGGCTTGCGGGCGAAAGTGCGCGCAGCGGGCGGCGCTGGATGGTGCGCCTGGTCAAGGGCGCCTACTGGGACACCGAGGTGAAGCGCGCGCAGGAGCGCGGGCTCGAAGGCTATCCGGTCTACACGCGAAAGGCCGCGACCGACGTCTGCTACATGGCCTCGGCCAAGGCGCTGCTGGCCAACGCGAAGGCCTTCTATCCGCAATTCGCCACGCACAATGCGCTCACCATCGCCTATGTGCTCGAGCTGGCCGGCGCGCGGCGCGATTTCGAATTCCAGCGCCTGCACGGCATGGGCGAGGCGCTCTATCGCGACGCGATCGCGACGCACGCAGTGGCCTGCCGCGTCTATGCGCCGGTCGGCAGCCACGAGGACCTGCTGCCCTATCTCGTGCGGCGGCTGCTCGAGAACGGTGCCAACAGCTCGTTCGTCAACCGCATTGCCGACGAGGCGCTGCCGGTCGAGACGCTGGTCGAAAATCCCGTGGCGCGGCTGCGCGGAAAGAAGCGAATTCCCAATCCGCGCATTCCGCTGCCGCGCGAGCTCTTCGCCGCCGAGCGCGCGAACAGCCGCGGCTACGATCTGAGCGATCCCGTCGTGCTCGCCGGCCTCGCCGACGCGATGGCGCGCGCGCCGCTGGTCGAATTCGCCGGGCCTATCGTGGGCGGCGAGGCGCGCGGGCGCGAACACGTGCGCGAAACGCACAGCCCGAATGGCGGGCCGCTCGTGGTCGGTCTGGTCGCCGAGGCGGGACCCGACGATGTCTCCGACGCGCTCGGCGCGGCCGCGGCGGCGTTTCCCGCTTGGGACGCGCTCGGCGTGGAGCGCCGCGCCGCGACGCTGGACAAATTTGCCGATCTCCTCGAGTCGCGCATGCCCGAATTCATGCGCCGCTGCATCGTCGAGGCGGGCAAGACCTGGTTCGACGCGCAGGGCGAAGTGCGCGAAGCCGTCGATCTCGCCCGTTACTACGCGGCGCGCGCGCGGGAAGCCTTCGCCGAGCGCGTGCTGCCGGGGCCGACGGGCGAGAGCAACACCTGGTCGCTGGCCGGACGCGGCGTCTTCGCCGCGATCAGCCCATGGAATTTCCCGCTCGCGATCTTCACCGGGCAGATTGCCGCCGCGCTCGCGGCCGGCAATGCCGTGATCGCGAAACCCGCCGAGCAGACGCCGCTCATCGCCGCCGCGGCGGTCAGGCTCCTCCACGAAGCCGGCGTGCCCGGCGCGGTGCTCCAGCTTTTGCCCGGCTCGGGGGAGACCGTCGGCGGCCAGCTCGTCGCCGATCCGCGCGTGGCCGGCATCGTCTTCACCGGCGGCACCGACACCGCGCGCGCGATCCAGCGCGCGCTCGCCCAGCGTCCCGGCCCGATCGCGACCTTGATCGCCGAAACCGGCGGTCAGAACGCGATGATCGTCGATTCCTCGGCGCTGCCCGAGCAGGTCGTCGGCGACGCGCTGCTGTCGGCGTTCAACAGCGCCGGACAGCGCTGCTCGGCGTTGCGCGTTCTCTGCCTTCAGGACGACATCGCCGACAAGACCATCGCGATGCTCGCCGGCGCGATGGAGGAACTGAAAATTGGCGACCCGGCCCTCCTCGAAACCGATATCGGCCCCGCGATCGATGCCGATGCGCTGAAGCAGCTCGACGCGCACATCGCGCGCATGAAGCGCGAGGCGAAGCTCGTCGGCGCGGTGCCGCTGCCGTCGGGGCTGCCGAAGGGCGGCTTCTATCTGGCGCCGCACGCGTTCGAGATCGACGGGATCGCGCGGCTCGAACGCGAAGTCTTTGGGCCGGTGCTGCACGTCGTGCGCTTTTCCGGCGCCAAGCTCGAGGCCCTCGTCGATGCGATCAACGCCACCGGCTACGGCCTCACGCTCGGCATCCACAGCCGGCTCGATTCGACGGTGGAGCGTGTGCGCGCGCGGGCGCGCGTCGGCAACGTCTATGTCAATCGCGGAATGATCGGCGCGGTGGTGGGCGTGCAGCCCTTCGGCGGCGAGGGCCTTTCGGGCACGGGACCCAAGGCGGGCGGGCCGCTCTACGTGCCGCGCTTCGCGGTCGAGCGCGCGGTTTCCGTCAACACCGCCGCGGCCGGCGGCAACGCCGCGCTGATGGCGCTGGGGGAAGAATGAAGCGCCGCCCGTTGCACGCGCCAAAAATCCGAATTATTTTAAGCGGCGAACTTGTGGCAGGACGGACGATTCCCAACGTGCAACCTCACCTTCCGATCAAATGACATGACAAGATTCGACGTTCTGGCAGGGATGATGGTTTACGAGGCATGTTATGTGCACAACTACGTGCAGCTTGGTTTCGACCCAGACCATGGGCTAACAATCAACAACAAGTTCGAGCTGGTTGGTGCAGAACACATCGGGCACCTCGTTGGGAAGCGCCTCAAATCATTTTCGAGTATTTCAGACAGAATCGTATTGGAATTCGAAGGGCAGGCACAACTGATAATCGACCTGCGCGAAAATGCATGGAGGGGGCCGGAAGCTCTTGAGCTTCACGGCCCGAACAATTTGATCGTGGTTTGGACGCCAGAACAGTACCAGTGATGCACCGCGAGATCCCATTCGCGATCACGAAGCCTTCTACGGCGGCACAGGGCGGGCGCGTTGCGTGGTCGAAGGCGCTGTCTCGGCTAACACGGCGGCCGCCGGCCTCAACGCCGTGCTGATGGCGTTGGGCGAGGAGTAAACGGCTTCGACCTACGCGATCAAATGCGCCGTTTGTGGGTTGAGCGCGTGAGCCATCGTGCCAGCAGCACCAGCAGCAAAGCCTTATTCGAAGCGCGCCAGAGAATCACGGCCTCTCTCCTTGCATTGAGTATCGGGCGGCGCCACCGCTGGGGTGGGAGGAACGCGCTGGAACTCGGCCGTCTCTTACCGAAGGCCAACGCCGGCCGGCGCCGCCCGACGCCTGCGATCAGCGCCAGCCGGCGCGATCGACGATCTTGAGGGTCTCGGCGCGCAGCGTGCCGAGCTTGGCAAGCGGCAGCGCGTCGGCCTTGAAGCTGCCGAAGCCGAGCAGAATGGCCGAGGGCTCGACACCGGGCTTGATCGGATATTCCTGCACCTTCTCGGCATAGATCTTCTGCGCCGCGTCGCCCGACAGGAATTCGATGAGCTTCACCGCATTGTCCTTGTTCTTGGCGCTCGCCGTCACCGCGGCACCCGAGATGTTCACATGCGTGCCGCGGCCGGCCCGGTTCGGGAAGAACGGCCTCACCGCCAGCGCCGCCCTTTTGGCGGCCTCGTCCGAGCCGGAGAGCATGCCGGCGAGGTAGTAAGTGTTGACGATGCCGATATCGCACACGCCCGCGGCCACGGCCTGGATCTGGTCGCGGTCGCCACCGGTCGGGTTGCGCGCGAGGTTCTTGGCGAAGCCGTTGGCCCATTCCTGGGTCTTGGCCGGGCCGTTCGCGGCGATCAGCGAAGACACCAGCGCGAGATTGTAGGTGTGGCCGGAGCTGCGCACGCAAATGCGCTTCGCCCATTTGGCGTCGGCCAGCGCTTCGTAGGTCGAAAGCTCGTCGGCTTTCACC